>NZ_JBHYIQ010000032.1:14129-90011 GCF_042739895.1 Amycolatopsis sp. NPDC059021 | reverse complement strand
CGCAAGAACCGCGTCCACGTCATCACCGCCATCCGCGACGCCATCACCGGAAACCCTTGGCTACCAACAAACACCACAATGACCTGAACAGTTACGCTTGCACATGGTGCGAACATGTGTTCGACTGTCTGGCGTGGGAACGTGGACGAAGTCAGGGTGGTGCCCTCCGGTCGAGGGAGACGAAGCCGACTGCCGATGGACGATCGCGTTCCTGCACGACGGGGAGGAGCGGTGGGTGCCACAAAGCATCCTGCTCGGCGGACCACCTCACGAGGTAGACCTCGGTGAGCTGTTGCACACCTGGTTCATGAAGCGCGGCGGCGTCGGCGGCCAATGGCGACTTCGGGTGACCAAACGCGACGACGACACGGCAGTCGTCGCCGAAGTCCAGCAGTGGTTCGAGCAGCACAAGCCTCCCGGGAAAGCGCTACCGAGCAGCTGCAGACTGTGACAATCCCGGCGTATCCGCCGGGTCGAAACTGTTGCACTGCTGGTCGTCGAAACGCTGTAGCTAACGGCATCGGCGGTTGGAATCGGCGCGTCGAGTGAAGGACCAGCGTGTCCGCCTCGTCGGTCACCGAATGTCGGCTACCGTTTGCCGGATGATGGACCAGGTCTCCACGCTCATCGGCGGCGGGCTCACCCTGCTCGGCGGAGTCGTGACGGCCGGGTTAGCGAGCCTTCGTGAGCGCAAGAACAGGTCGAACGTCCACTTGTCACGTCTAATTGAGCGCCGGTACGACCTCTACCTGGCCTACCTGGACGTCATGACGCGCAACGCCTCACTCTTTCGAAGTGAGGAGGACCCGCGCACACCGAACCTCAATGACCTTTATGTCGAGCTAGCGCGCCTTGAGGAAAGCATGCAGGTGTTCGCCAGCAACATCGTCCTCGATGCTTTCGAGGAATATCGCGAATGCATCCGGGAACTTCTCTTGTGGAACGACGTCAACGAAGAGGAACAAACTCGTCTGCTGGCGCTCGAACGAGCCGTCCACACGCTGTCACTCGCGGTGATTCGCGAAGACCTGGGTGTCGAAGATTTCGAACCGAAGTGGCGCTCACGCCGCGTCCGACGAGCCGTGAAGCTCTTCAAGCGGAAGATGGAGCAAAACACTGGTCTGCCGGGGCCAGCCGAGGCTACTGCGATGCAAGACCCCGACCAGCCGTAGCGAGGATGCCGCGCCCGAACACCGGCATGACGGTGACCGAGTTGCACCTACGGTCGTCGACAGGCCTCCAGCAGCGTCGTGATCTCGGCGCCACGCAGGTCATCGTCGCCGCCCTCAAGCAGCGAAAACCCGCACGACTCGAAGAAGGCCACCCGCGCCTCCCACGACGTGGCCTGATCAACCTTCAAGACGACGTGCGTGCATCCCCGCGACGACATGATGTCGGCGAACACTCGCACAAGTAGGCGGCCAGCTCCGCGCCGACGAGCCGTAGGGAGCACGGCGATTACGTCAAGCCATGCCTGCGGAACCGGTAGCGATGCGAACCGTCCGAAACGACCGAAACTGTCGTCGAAGGGAGTAGTGGTCGGGTGGCCAACCGCCACGCCCAACACACGACCCTCGTCGACCGCAAGCAGTACCAGATCATCGGCTACCTCTGCCGGGGACTCGTAACCGTCCGTCCGCACGTCAGCCGCTTCGAGGACTTGCAGAAGGTCGGGGTGCCACACCGGAGGCTCACCCGGGTTGATCCGCTGGATCGTCAGCACGGGTCGGAACTCCTTCATTCTCGGCGGCCAGGTGGCGGTCCTGGCGAATCTACCTCCTGGCCTGGGGCAACGGGTCGGAATCAGCAGAAGGTGAGGGCACCCAGACCGGCGAAGTAATGACGCGTTCCGCGTCCCACATTATTCCGATCCGGTCGGCCGAACCCTGCTAACTCCACAGTGGACGTCCGTTAAGGACGTCCACAATAGATATACAACTTGAGAGCGGAAGCGGGGATGAGCGTCCGGCGGCCAACGCGTGAAGGTGCTGGATCTGTTCTGCCGCAAGGGTGGCAGCAGTCGCGGCTACCAGCTGGCTGGATTCGAGGTCGTCGGCGTCGACGTGGAAGAGCACTCTGCGGACTACCCGGGCCAGTTCCATCGTGGCGACGCGCTGGAGTTCCTGCGGCGGCATGCCGGCCGATTCGACGCGGCATCCGCTTCCCCGCCGTGCCAGGCGAACATCCCGATCACCGCCGGGAACCGAAGGCGGCCCGGCTGGTACGACCGCCACGTCAACCTGATCCCGAAGGTTCGCCGCGCCTTGGACGAGTCCGGCCTGCCGTACGTCATCGAGAACGGCCCGAGCCCGAGCATCCGTAAGGACGTTGTCCTGTGCGGCGAGATGTTCGGGCTTGGGGTGATCCGGCACCGGGCCTTCGAGCTGGGCGGATGGACGATGACGCAACCTCCGCACCCCCGGCACCGCGGCCGGGTCCGTGGCTGGCGGCACGGCCAGTTCTTCCACGGCCCCTACGTGGCCGTGTACGGCCAGGGCGGCGGCAAGGCCACGGCCGCGGAGGCGCGCGAGGCCATGGGCATCGACTGGATGACCGACGTCCGCGACCTGAACGAGGCCATCCCTCCGGCCTACACGCGGTACATCGGCGGGTTCCTGCTGTCCTACCTGGAACGAAGCCGGGCCGCGGACCTCACCGAGACCGTGGTTGATGTCGAGCCGTGCGAGGGTTCGCCATGGCCGTCCGGTTCTGATCGACTTCTGTTGCTGCGCGGGCGGGCTGTCCCGAGGATTTCAGCGGGCAGGCTTCTACGTCGTGGGCGTGGACATCCAGCCGCAGCCGAACTACGCGGGCGACGAGTTCATCCAAGGGGAAGCCGTCGCGCTCGCTCCCGTGCTGGTGTCACACTTCCGCCCGGCGGCCGTGGTCGGATCACCGCCGTGCCAAGCGTTCTCCAACCTCAACGCCTACAACCAGTTGAGCTATCCGAACCTGATCCCGGCACTGCGGGCACGCTTCGAGGAAACCGGCCTGCCCTACGTCATCGAGAACGTGCCCGGCGCCAAGGAGTGGCTGACCGACCCGGTCACCATCTGCGGCGGCTCACTCGGCCTGCCACTGATCCGGCATCGGCTGTTCGAGACGGGCGGCGGGTTCACGCTGGCGCCACCGGCCCACCGACCGCACCAGCGGTGCGTCCGGAACGGTTCCCTGCCCACCGCCAAGGCGCCATGGATGTCCATCCACGGCGGCAAACACTCCCGGGCCTGGCTGGAGGCAGCCAAGAAGGCGATGGGCATGCCCTGGGTGTCGAAGGACACCGCGACGGGAATCCGCGAAGTCTGTGAGGCGGCCCCGCCCGCCTACGGCGAGCACATCGGCCGCCAGCTCATGACGCACCTGCAACGGTCGGCGGTCATCGACACCACGGGACGGCACCCGGATACTGTCCACTTGAGCCGGTTCCTCGCGTTCGACCACCCGACCGACGGGCGGACCCTGCGCGGTTTCCCGTTGGTGCCACGACGTGGCCGCCTCGGCGATCGCCACGCTGGCCGACGGCCCCGAGCTGACCGACGGGCTGCGCCCCGCGGCGGCGATCTCATCGTGACTGGGTCCGACGACGTCGATGCCCTTTCGGCTGGGTTCTCAAGCTGCCAGTCGAGGTGAGAGGACTCCGATCTCATGGCGGCAGCCTCGCGTGCTACGCCTTCAGGTGCTCCGCCCGCTGATGGACAGAATCTAGGCCCAGAGACCGAGTTCCCCGACAATTTCGGGTGCAGCAACCAGTGTCGTGGCAGACGGCCGACTGCTGAGGGCGGGCACAGGAGTATCGGTACGGAGTTGGATGAGGCTTCGCCAGAGAAGGAGGTCATCCCAGCTATCGCGGACCGATGCACCGATACGGCCGATGAGACGGTCGAGTTTGGCGAGATCTTCCAGGTGGGCTCCGTCTGCCAGCAGCCGGCTCGCGGTCCTGCCTCCGACTCCCCGAACACCAGGGATGTTGTCCGACTTGTCCCCCATCAGCGCGCGGTAGTCACACCACTGGTGCGGCATAACCCGGTACTTGTCGTAGACCTCGTCCGGGTAGATCCGCCGTCGGTCGGCTCGGCGCTGAGTATTCAATGTGGACACCCTGCTCGACAGGAGCTGGTAGAAGTCCTTGTCGGTAGACATGATCACGTGCTCGCGGTCAGGAGCCGCCGTGACGAACGAGGCGATGATGTCATCGGCTTCGTGGTGAAGTTCTTCAACGCACGGGATATCAAGCAGCTCAAGGCCTTTGTAGATGTAGGGCAGGTCCGCGAAAGCTTCCTCGTCGCCGGTGACCGGTGGTTTGTAGTCCGGCAGGAGGGTGCGCCGCTCTGTGGCACCTTCTGCTCCGTCGAAGACGACGACGATTTCCGGTGGTGTGTCGAGGCTGCGCGCTCCGGCGCGCATGAGAGCGAAGAAGCCGAAGACCAGGGTAATGTCGCGTCCACTGCGGGAGGTGATCCTGGCGGGGAAGCCGAACGCGGCGCGGTGCAACAGGTTGTGACCGTCGACGTAGAGCCTGGGCGGCGCGGTGGCGGGCACGGGTCCTCCTGGTGTGCGATGGCCTGTGACCGCGGCTGCCGGGTGCCCACGACGTGGACAGCGCACGAGAGTAGCTGATCACCTCGCGAGGAACGGGGAATTCATGGGCGTTCGGCGTGCCGTGTTGTACTGCACGGTCAACGGTGTCTGCAACAACACCAACGGGTTAGGGCGGCAAACCAAGACGTTGCTGTCCACGCTCCGGAACCATCCTGACGAGTTGCGTCGTTCCGTCGGCGCCTTCGACGTGCACCTCGCTTGTCCGGAGCCGGGGCCGGACACCTGGCGGTTCGATCCCGAGGACCTCGAGGAAAGCCGACGGACCGTCGAGGAATGGGGTGGCCGGGTTCACGCGCTGCCCTATGACACCGAGGGCGAGTTCTGGTCGGTGTCCACGTGGCAGCGGTTGTCGGAAGCCGGCGCACGGTGCGCGGCCGAGTTGGCCCAGCACTACGACGAGCTGTTGGTGATCGCCATGGACACACCGTTTGCCGGGCTTGGGGACGCGTGGTTATGGTGGCGAGCCGACGCACGGACGCGGTGCCGGGTTGAGGTGCTGATCACCTTCTGCAGCACCGCGTTGATCGTGGAGCGTCCAGCACCGAACCCTCAGCGGATCGTGTGGGAGCGAGCCGGAGTCGCGAGCGCCAACCGGCGTCCTGAGATCTGGGTCGCGGACCTCGGCCGGTTCCTGTCGCGCCATCTGCAATCGGACTACGGGCTGGAGCCTCATCGGCTGGCCCCGTACGCCTCGAGTCTCGACCTGTCCAGCCCGGACCTGCGGCCGATGCCACCCGGCGAGGCGCGGGCGGTGGTCGAACGCTGGGAGGTCCCGCTGGATCGTCCGCTGGTAATTACGGTCGGGCGGACTGACCCGACCAAGGGGATCGACGTGCTGATCCACGCGCTCGGTCCGTTGCGGAATGAGGTCCACGCCGTCATCGTCGCGGTCCCGTTCGACGGCGACGACCCGCTGATCGCCGACTACGCGCGCCGCATCGCCGACGAAGGGTTGCAAGCGACGCTGGTCGCGGAGTTCACCCGGGAGCTGCCGCGCGCGTTGTGTGCACTGCCGCAGACGCGGGTGGTGGCCTGCCCGTCACGGGGCGAGACGTTGGCGAACGTGCCGTTCGAGACGGCGCTGTGGGCGCAGGAGGACGGACCGCTCGTCGTGGCGCCGCGGCGAGACGGGTTCGTCGAACAGATCGACGACGGGGCCACCGGCGTGCTGTACGCCCCCGACCAACCCGGCGCGCTGACCGAGGCGATCCGGTGTGCTCTCGCCGTACCTCCCGACAAGGCGGCTACAATGCGGGCCGCAGCGGCACACCGGGTCCGTGCCGAACGCAACGCCGCCGTAAATCTCGTACGGCTGCTGCGGTTCTTCTGGCGCGAGGTCTCGACGTATTGAGTCGTTCCTCGTGTACGGCTGAGCGTGCCGTGCGTCCCCACATGAACGTCACCATGCGGACGGCACCCAGTGAGCTGACCCCTTCCTGCATCCCCTCGACTAGCTAAGGGGAGGCGCCACCGCAGACGGCCCAACCGCAGCAACCTTGGCTCACTTCCGCCATCAGGTGGTGTCCTCGATGGAGCACTTCACGGGAACTCGTTGAACGCCGATCAGTAGGTCCTGGACGACCGAGACTAGGGGGTTGCCTTGGTGCCCGGCGATCAACTCAACCGTCATGGCTGTGACCTTCCCGAGGTTGATGGTCACCTTCCACTGGTCGTCTGGGTGACCGGGTAGCGGATTGTGGTTGTCCTTGCCGTATCTGGCTGCTAGCACGATGTCCGCGACATAGGGGATCGTGAGGCCAGTAGCGACCCAACTGTCCCGCAGCAAGCTCGCGCGCTCTTTGGTCGTCGCCTCCCACAAGTGCACCGCCGTAACGCTGAACACGATCGACGCCAGCATTGCCTCAAACGGGTCGTCCCGGTAGCAACGCTCCAGCCGGCCCAACCGCGCCGTGAATCCGAAATCGTCATCGAGCAGAAACGCAGCGACGGTTGCCCCGAACGCTGAAGCGGATTGGGGCGGGAGAACCGCACCTTCGGCGAAGCCGTCGATGAGCTGTGCTACCGATCGGACAGCCGACACTGAGACTGGGTCGTCAGCCACATGAGCGAACCCGGCCGCGATACCGTGCGACGGTGAGGTGTTGTCTTGCTGAGGGTCGGCTCGCCAGCGTCCGAACTCCGGGTCAGTGGCGATCTCGCCGCTGAAACCCTCGTAGTACCGGACGATCTCCGCAGCAAGCTCATCGGGGAGCGCACTGCCGTAGCCGTCGGCGATCTGGTTACGTTTCCAGCTCTCCAGTTCTTCGATGCTGTAGACCGACGCCGCGGTGTCGACGAGGGGATGATGCTTCTTGCAGAGCAGGAGGCGGTTTGGCGCCTTGTGGATAAGGTCGCGCGGGTAGTTCTTGTCATAGCGGGGACCGAGTGGCTTGGGCGACCGGATGTGGGCCATGTCGACGTTGACTACGGTCATACCACGGTTTAGCACGATGAGCTTTTCAAGGCATCCCGGGAATGCGCAGTAAGTGGCAGTTCCGAACAGTTCCTTGATCAGGCGCTCCGACTCCCCCATGTAGGAGAGTCTAATAGGTGCGTGGACTGCGGCCGTCAGCCAGCGAGGAAGAGGTCTTCGAAGTTGGGTCGCCAGACTTTGCTCTTGCGCGGGTGGGGTGCGAGGTCGTGCACAGCCAAGGCTTCGGTGAGCATCTGATAGGCGGTGTGGGCGGCGTCGCGGTCGGAGCAGAAGATGGCGTAGTTGTCGGTGACGCGGACGACGGTATGCGCGGCGAGTGCGCGGTCGACCTGGAGCAGCCGTAGGTTGGTCAGCAGCGGCGTGAGCCCGCTGCCCGGTGCCAGCGGGGACGGGAGTCCGTCGAGGGCTTGCCGTACGAGGTGCAGGAAGCTGCCGTCGTGGATCCATTCGGCCAGCCAGCCGACGGCTTGCTCGGTGGTGCCGCCCGCGGTGGCGCGGGTGACGTCCACGTCGGCCACCCAGCACGGGCTGGTGATTCCGTGCTGCTGGGCGTAGGTCAGCGCGTGGACGCGGGTGCGGCCGAGTCGCCAGCCGAACAGCCAGTCCGGGTAGGCGTGAGCTTCGAGGATCGGTTCGGCGCAGTGCCGCAATGCCCGGTGCACGATCCGGTCTTCCACCATTGGGATGGCGACGGTGAGCGTCTTGCCGTCGCTGTCCCAGGTGATCTCCCGGGTCGGGCCGGGGCGCCACGTGCCGTTCTGCAGGCGCGCGGCGAGGTGTTGCAGTCGTTCGTCCAGTCCGGCCCGGTACTCGCGCCAGGTCATGCCGTCGGCGCCGGGGCTGGAGGTGGTGCGCATGCAGCCCCGTGCGGCGTGCTTGAGCCGGCGTCGGTCGGTCAGCAGCGGCATCAGCGAGTGCGCCTGCGGGAGCGCGGGTGGGCCGGTCACTGTGCGATGCCGTGCTCGTCGGGCGGCCGCGCGGCGCATTGCCAGGGGTGAATCGAGACGCGGGCCGCGAGGATGTCGCGGGCGAGTACGCCGTGGTGCAGCAGCACATCCAGCGCCGCGAGCCCAGGGACGAACGAACTGTCGCGCCCTTGGTGGTAGGGGTGGTGGGTGTAGGTGGCGATCTCGACGGTGATGCTTTCGCGCGCCAGCAGTGCGGTGTCGAGGTAGCGTGGCGCGCCGGTGCCCACGCGCAGCGTGCTCGCGCCGACGCGGTGGCATAGGTCCACCAGCATCGCGGTTTTGGTGCCCTGCGGCGCGAGCTCGCTGGAAGGGGTCAGGTGGACGGTCAGGCCGAGGGCGCGTGTGACCAGCTCGATGAGCGCGGTGTTGACCGCGCACAGCGTTGTCCACGGCTGGCGGTAGATCGCGCGGAGTTCGTCGCCGTACAGGTCGAACCAGCGAGCACGCCGGTAGACCTGGCACAGCGTGCGCCAGTGACGCTGCGCCCAGCGGGGGTCGGCGATCTCGACGTCTCGGATCGGTTGCGGGAAGCGGCCCGCTCGGCGGACGGGGACGCTGAGGCGTTGCCGTCCGCCGTCGTGGCCGCGGATCCAGTTGCGGTGCTGGACTCCGCGTTCGGCGAACTGGACATGGTCGAGCAGCACCAGCCGGTCTGCGTCCAGCAGCCGCGCGAAGTAGCCCTGCCATGGCAGGTAGGACGGCTGGTGGGCCACCAGCACCTCGCTCGCGTGGTTTCCGTTGCGGTGTAAGGGCATGGGGTCTCCGGGTCAGTAGGCGAGCCGGTAGGGGACGAAGCTTTCGGCGTAGTGCCAGCCGAGAGCTCCTCCGGTGGCGGCGTCGGTGGTGCGGATATGTTCGATAGCGCGGGGGTGGCCGTCGCCGCGCAGTTGCGAGATGTAGCAGCGCAGGGCGCGTTCCTTGGCGTACCAGTGCGCGGAGGTGTTGACGTGGACCCGCCAGGGTTCCTCGTGCGCGCTCCAGTGGTCTTCGACGCCGCGGAATCCCAGGACCAGCGCGGGTGTGTGTTTGCTGCCGCGCGCGTGCACTCGGGCTGCGGCGAACGCGGCCCGGTGCACGACCTGGTGATCCTGGTGGAATCCGCCGGCGGCGGGGATGAGCAGGGCGTCCGGTTCGACGGCGGCCAGAGATGCCTGCTCGTGGCGCTCGATCAGCTCGACCACGGCCCGGGGGCGGGTCGTGATGTCCAGTTCGCCGGTCTCGTCGATCCAGGCCAGCGCGCTACTGGTGACGCCGAGTGCGGCGCAGGCGTTGGTGAACTCGTCGCGGCGGGTGGCAGGGTCGCTCGTGCCGCCCCACATGACCGCGGCGCGCACGGTGACGGCCAGGACGTGCACGTCGACGCCTTCGGCGGCCAGCCGGGCGATCGTGCCTCCGCAGCCGAGGGTTTCGTCGTCCGGGTGCGGCGCCACGACCAGCACGCGCTGCGCGGTGGACAGTCCGAACGTACTCACCGGGAACTCCGCGCCATTGCGGGCGCGAGGGCGTCGAGGAACCGGTGCGCGATCAGGTTGGGGTTGTGCGCGCTGGCGCGGCCGGTCGCTTTCCGGCTGGCGCGGTGGTAGCCGGATGGCTCGGCGAGCAGGTCGTTCACCGCGTGCCACAGGCCCGCCGCTCCGGCAGCGGTGGGGACGACGGTTCCGGCGTCGCCGATGAGCGTGGGGACGTGGCCGAGGTCGAAGGTGATTACCGGGGTGCCGACGCTGAGTGCTTCGAGCGCGGTGTTGCAGAAGGTTTCCGGGGACGTGGAGGCGATCACGGTGCAAGCGGCCTCGGCGAGGAAGGGTTGCACGGCCCGCCAGGGCAGGTCGGGCACCAGCCGCACTCGGGGATGCGCGGCGGCGCGGCGTCGGCAGTCGGCGACGACGTGGTGCTGCATCCCGGGCCAGTATTCAAATCCGGCAGTGGCCAGCACGATGTCCACGTCCCGATCAAGGGCGTGCGGGCAGGCGTCGATGAGTTCGGCGATGCCCTTGTGCGGTTCGGCGCGGGCCACGATCCGCACCGGCCCCCTGGTGCGCAACTGTTCCCGTGCCGCGGATCCGGGTGCGCTGCCCGGGGCGAGCAGGGCATTGGGTACCGCCTGCCATCCCGTGGTGTCGAGGCCGGCCGCAGTAGCCTTGGTAATGAGGAATTCGCTGTTGGTCAGGACCCGGTCCGGGCAGTGGGCCAGGGCCTGGTGCAGGTAGGTGTCGGTGCGCAGCACGCGCACCATCAGCGCGGTCGGGATGCCCGGATGCGGGGCGAGGAACCCCAGGCCCCAGGTGGCATCGACCCAGCACACCACGTCGGCGTCCACTGTGGACAGGAGGTGGCGGACGTCGTCGGCGACCGTGGGGGCGCGGTCGAGGGCGGCGAGGAGGTCGTCTTCGGTGGCCGGCGTGGGGAGGGTGAGGTGGGGCAGGCGGAGGATTTCCGTGCCGTCCCGGTCCGTGGGTGGGCCTGCGGTGAGGACGTAGGCCGGGTGGCCGGTGGCGCGCAGGCCGTGCACGAGCGCGGCGATGCTGCGTTCGATCCCGGCGGGTGCGTCGGGGGCGTAGGTGAGCAGGACGAACACGACCCTCACGGGTACCTCCGGGGCTGCGGTGGTGGGGGAAGTGGTCGTGCGGTGGCGGGTGGCGGTGCTTCCCAGGGGAAGACCACCCAGTCGTCGGTGTCCCACAGCCACAGGTCCGGGTGGCCGGTGGCGCCGAGGTTGCGGCACAAGGTCACCGTGCGGATGTCCGCCGGGAACACGGTGGCTTCCAGTGCCGTGGTGACGGCGCGTGCAGTGGCGCCGGTGCCGTAGATGTCGTCGCACAGCAGCAGCCGTCGCCCGTGTTCACCGTGCGCCGCGTTCTCGAGGTCGACGGTGACGCGACCGGTGGCGTGCTGGCGGGTGCCGTTCCCGTCGTTGTGCCGGGCCGACACCGCCGTGTTCGGCCGGTCCAGCCAGGCCGACAGGCCCTCCGCCACCGGGGTGCCGCCCCGGCCGATGCCGATCACCAGGTCTACCGGGTCCGCGGCGAGTTCGGCGGCCAGAACACCGACACCGGCGCGGTATCGGGCATCGGTTAGGTAGTAGACCTCGGGGGAGGCGAACATCCGTGACATCAGCGCGCCCCCGATTGCGGGTTGAGGTGTCGGCTCCAGGTGGCGAGCACCTTCACCGCGTCGTCCCAGCAGGTGTCGGGATCGGGAAACCAGTGCGCGCTCGCCGGCGGCGCCGCGGACAGTGCGGGCGCGAGCAGTGCCAGGTAGTCCGGTGCGAGGAGCAGTAGCACTGAATATCGCGCGACCCCGGTGAGGTGATGCTGAAACGCGTTCTGCACCGGGTCGCGCAGCAGGTCGGCTCGGTCCGGGGTGAGCGGCTGGTCGTAGGGCAGCAGCGGGGTGTCGGCGGGAATGAGGCCGTGCTGCCCGGACAGCACCAGGACGTTCGCGCGGGGCCAGCGGCACGCGCGCACGGCTTGGCGCAGGCGCGGGAACCACCAGTCCTGGTAGAGCTCCAGCGCCGGGAGCGGGACGGTGGTGGTGGCTTTGCGGGGCGAGCAGCCGACGATCACCAGCCGCTGCGTCGTGGTGTTGGTGGTCATCGGTCCCGCACCACCCGCAGACCGATGCCCGGCGAGACCAGCTCGGGCGGAACCGCGTTGCGGTAGCCGCAGCGGGCGTAGCGCGGCAGCGAGTTGTACGAGCCGCCCACGACCACCACGCCGCCGTCCGCGAGCCGGGTGCACGTCCACTCCCAGACATTCCCGGCGAGGTCGGCCAACCCGTCCGGCGTGTCTCCATCCGGGAAGCTACCGGCGGGCAGGGGGTGGCCGTGGCCGCTGCCGCGCAGGTTCGCCCGGCGCGGTGTCCACTCCGCCTCACCCCACGGGAAGCGGCGTCCGCTGCCGGAGGCGACGGCTTCCCATTCCTCAGCCGTGGGCAGGCGCCCGCCCACATTGCGAGCGACGCGCTCGGCCGCGGCGAACGTCAGCCCGGTGACGGGCAGCGCGCCACCGGGATATCCCAGCTGCGCGCAGGTGATCGGCGTCCGCGACCACCACAGCACCCCGGCGCTCACGGCGATCTTTCGCCACTCGATGCGCGCGTCCGCTACGGTGGATGTTGCTCGGGCAGCAGGAACGATCGCTGGGACCGCAGTCGAACCGCTACACGACAGGTGCGGTGAGTGTCGCGGCGAACGACGGCCCTGCCCGAGCCCGACGGAGCTATCGGCCACGGCGCTCACCCCACAGCAGGATGTGCGTGCGGAGGCTGAGATTCCAACCCCGCTGCACGACCGGGTCGGCCAACAGCCGCGCTCGGCGCAGCACGTCGCGTGTCGAAGTGCCCTCGGGCATGATCCACACCGGTGCCAGCGCGTACTCCCGTGCGAGTGCGTCGACTTCCGCAAGGTCGGCCACGGCCGTGACAACGAACTTCCATGCTGCTTTCCGGGTCGCGGCGAGCGCGTGCAGCGCGGCGGGCACGATCCGCCGCTGCGCGCTGACACCGGAGTTGACCAGCTTGGGCGAGACCACGAACAGGGTGACCGCGGAGGCGACCGCGGCTGTCGGCGTGCGGGTGCCGTTGGTCTCGACCTGGATGCGCGCGGGCGCGCACGCCTCGGCCAGGAACGCCAGGGCATCCTGCTGAAGCATCGGTTCCCCGCCTGTCACCACAATCAGGTCGACGTTCTGTGCCCGGAACCAGGAGGCGATCTCGCTGGCAGGGCCACGTTGGGTTTCCTGCTCGCGGTGGTGCTTCGCCCAGTTCCACGCGTATTCGGTGTCGCAGTAGACGCAGTTGAGGTTGCAGTGGGCGAAGCGGACGAACGCCGCCCGCTGCCCGGTGAACGGGCCTTCGCCTTGCAGGGACACGAAGGTCTCGCACCACACCACTGACGGGTCCGCGCGCGAGATGACGGTCGGCGCCATTGTGGTCACGCGGCCTCCTCGTGCAGACCCCACAACGGGATGGCCACGTCGCCGGGTGCGTAGATGGCCCAGGTGTTGTCGGTCTCGGACACCGATGTGTGGTGCAGGTGCCGCGCCACCTCGGGTTCAAGATTGTCCTGGCACCACTGGAAAAGGTGCTGTGCGAGCCGTTCGGAAGACGGTTGGAACGGCACAACATCGTTGAGGACACGGTGATCGAGTGTGTCCTCAATGTACTGTTTCACGGGCGCGAGGCGGTGGAAGTCCGCGACGAAGCCTGTGTCGTCGAGGGTGGTGGCCGCCAGGGCGACGCGGACGGTGTAGTTGTGGCCGTGGTCGCGGCTGCACGGATGGTCACGTGGTAGGCCGTTGAGGCTGTGGCCTGCGGAGAAGTGGAACTTCTTGGCGATGAGGTACACGAGTTGCCTCCGGTCTCGGTCCGGGTACCCGGCGCGCCAGCCGGGTGTGGGTGCTGAGGATCGCGGCGAGCCATCTGCGATCCGGTCGTATCGGCGGTTACCGGGTCACGTCGAGTTCGCCACCATTCCCGACGGCACAGGCATCTTGCGTCGCCGGTGCGTCGGGATCGGCGTAGGTGGTGGGGTCGGGAAGATCGGCCAGTTCGAACGCGAGCCGTCGCTCGACACACGTGCCGCATAGTCCACAGTGGACTTCTTGCCCGTTGTAGCATGACCAGGTCAGCTCGAACGGCACTCCCAGCCAGGACCCCTGCCGCACGATCTCGGCTTTCGACATCAACAGAAACGGCGCCAGCACTCGAAAATTGGTCGGCAGGAAGCCTGCGTTGGCGGTCGCGACCATCGTGGCGTAGGCATCGACGAACGCAGGCCGGCAATCCGGGTACACGGCGTAATCCCCGCCGTGGGCGCCGAACGCGATCGCGTCCGCGCCCCGCGCGATGGCGATACCGGTGGCGATGTCCAGCATGATCGCGTTCCGGTTCGGGACGACGGTGCTGCGCATCGATGCGTCCGTGTAGTGCCCCTCCGGTACCTCCACACTCGCGTCCGTCAACGCGCAGCCGCTCAGCAGTGCCCCGAGCTGTCCCAGGTCGATGACCTCGTGGTCGGCGTCGAGGCGCGTGGCGATGGCGCGTGCGGCGGCGAGTTCTTTTCGGTGACGTTGCTGGTAGTCGAACGACACGAGCGTCAGCCGGGCCCCCAGAGCGTGGAGCGCGAACGCCATCGTGGTGCTGTCCAGGCCGCCGGACACAACCGAGACCACGTGCGTCGGCGGATCCTGTGTCGTGAGCAGGTCGAGCAGGTTGTCCATGTCGATCCGTCCCTTCCGACGATCGGCGTGGGTCCCCGGCGGATGATGGACAGCGAGAGGTGCAGATGCGCCCGCCCCTTGGTGCAGGAAGGGGCTTGTGGGATGCCGGTGCAGCGGCGGGCCGGGGGAACCACCGCTGCACCGACGAATGATCAGCGTTGTGCATCGGAACCCCTGCTCAACAGGAGGTCGCGCTCCAGTTGCGCTCCAGCGGTGCCCTAGTTTCACCGAGACCGCTACCGTAGGCTCCGCACGAGCCACTGAGGGTTACGACGATCGAGGGGGCGGGAATGAGCACGGTCGTCGCGCAATGGACGGGCCGGGAAGCCCGGGCCCTGCGCGTAGCTCAGCGCGTGAGCATCCGCGACTTCGCCAGCCGGCTCGGGATCAACGACTCCGCGGTCTCCAGCTGGGAACGCCGGGGTGCGGAAGCACAACTTCGGCACGAGACCCAGCAAGCGCTCGACACGGTTCTCGCCGACGCCCCGGCCGACGTCCAAGCCCGCTTCGCCCTCCTGCTGAGCCCCGCCAGCGCCCCGCCGCAGGACGGCACCGTGGCGGCCCCCTCGGCTACGGCGGACGCCGCTCCCCCGGGGCCGACCACCGTGGGCACGGCCTTGGACAAGCGCTCGGCGCAGCGCACAGCGACCATGCTGGACACGATCCGACGAAGCGACGATCACCAGGTTCCCTACGCGCCGTTTCCCACGGTCGTGGATGCCTTCGAGGCCTTCCTGACATCCACCGCACGAGTCTTCGTGCTCACGGGACGACCGGGCTCAGGAAAGACTCATCTCACCTACCACCTGGCCAGCACCCACGCCGAGAACACGGACTTCCAGCTGCACTCCGTGTCGTCATGGAACCCGCACAGCGGCGACCTGGCCGCCGAGATCCTCCGCTACGCCTCCATATCCGCCGGCGCCGACCCGCTGCTCACCTTGGAGCAGACCAGCCTCGTACTGCACCGCCCGTGTGTTGTCGTCATCGACGGAATATCCACCCACGCCCAGCTCGACGTGGTGGGGCGCCAGCTCGACACCGTGCTCCGTCAGGTGATCAGCCCGCACCTGCGCTTCGTTCTCGTGGTCCGCACACCGCCCGAGATCGACCTGTCGGGCTATCCGATCGTCGCCGCCTCGCTCTACGAACCGTCCCCGCAGCCCTCAGCCGCCTCCGTCACCGTGCCGTTGTGGGATCTCCCCACCGCGCGAGACGTGTGGAACTCCGCGCGCGGCACCAGCCAGCCGGAATTCGCAGCACTGCCGTCCGCGGTGCGGGAACTCACCCGGCTGCCGCTCTACATGCAGCTGTTCCGCGCGGCGGGCGACGCCTCCGCCCCGGACCGTGTCAACGCCTTCCGCCTGGTCGACCACTGCGTGCGCGCTCTCCTGCGCATGGGCGGTCAGAACGTGGACAGCGCTCTCGACGCGCTCGCGAGCGTGGCGCAGACCGCGCAGCCGCACCTGATACCCACGCCGCTCGGCACGCCCAGCAACACCACGGTGTTGCGCCTCGACGAACGCAGAGCCGAGCCTGCCCCGTTCCTGCCGCTGCTCCTCGATCAGACCCCTGCCGGCGACGTGGTCTTCGCCCACGACGTCATCTGCGAATACCTCCTCGCGACACGGATCGCCGCCCGCATCACCGAATTACGGCGCTCGGCAACGACGGTGACCGCGCTGAACCAGCTCGCGCAAGCGGCGACCACGTCCGCCACCGCGCGCGGTGTCTTCGAATTCGTCGTCTTCGCCCTCGACGACCGCGACCCGGACCTCACCGCGGCGCTGGCGCTCGCACCAACCACCGCAGTGGCCACGACGCTGCCGATGATGCTCACCCTGGCGCGAGCAGGAACCCGGTTCGCCACCGGCGAGGTCCTGCGTTCCTGCGCCGCGCGCTCCGCCACCGCCGCCACACCAGACCTCGCCCGATCACTGCTGGCCGCCCCATCCGTCACAGACGCGCTCGGCGACGGCTACGCCTCCTGGCTTCTGGACATCGTGCGTCGTTTCGGCGCAGGCATCTGGACCGACGTCGCCGACCACCTCGAACAAGCCCTCGACATCCGAGCCGCCACTCGGCTGCTCGCCGCGGCGGACCTGGACAACGCCGAGGAAGCGATCTTCCTCGCCCGGCATATCCATCTCTTTGCCGACGACGAGCGCAGCCATCCGTCCGTGGTTGACGCGCTGCTGGCACACCGGGACTGGCGAGTACGCGCTGCTCTTGCCGACTGCGTGCGCAGCGAGCGCACCATAGGCAACGGTCTCAGCGGGCGGATCGTGGAGCAGCTCGCGACCGACGAGGACTACAAAGTCCGTGCGGCCACAGCGAAAACGCTCGGACAGACCGACGCCTCGACCACCTCAGACCACCTACTCTCGTTCCTCACCGACACCAACTGGCATGTCCGCGGTTGCGCGCTCGAAGGACTTCTCGCCGGAGCGGAAGACTCCGCTGCCGTCACCGAACTCAGGCGCTACGCCGCCGATACCGTGACCTCCGAGCCCAGCTGGCACGCGAGCCCACGACACGTCAGCAAACTCATGCACCGGCTCCTCCTGCTGGACGGCACCGAACACCCGGCCGGCAATCCGGCCGCACGCGCCCACGCCCTGTTCCGCCTGCTGCGGGAACACCGCACCGGCTGGATCTGCCTACCTCCGAAGACTCGAAGCGTCCTCGCGGCCGAAGGCCTCGGCTCGGCGAACTGGCTCACCCACCGCGAAGCCCAAGCGGTCACCAACCCGGGCCAGGCCACTCGCATCCCGACGCACAAAGAGACTTATCGACGGCACCGGGATCGCCGATCGATCCAGATCGCGTTGGACCTGCACGACCTCGACCACGCCATCGTCGTCGCCGAAGCCGCCGCACACGCAGGCGCCGACTTCATCGAAGTCGGCGACCCCCTCATCAAGACCATAGGACTCGCCGCCATCGAGACCATCAAGCGCCACGTTCCGCAGAGCACGCTCGTCGCGGAAATGATGTCCAGCGACTGGGGACGCGACCAAGTCGAACTCGCCGTCGAAGCAGGCGCCGACGTCGTCCTGCTCATCGGCCCGGCCAGCGTCGCCAGCGTCACCGCCGCCGTCACCGCCGGGCGCCGACTCGGCGCCGCCATCCTGCTCGACATCCCCAACACCACGGCCACGGCCACCCAATCGTGGGTCCGGGACATGGAACGCGCCGGCGTCGACGGGTTCTCCGTCACCACCAACATCGACCTCGGCGTCGGCGTCCACCACCCCCTCGCCACCGCCCGAACCATCCGAGCCTGGACACGCCTGCCCGTCGCCGTATCCGGCGGATTCAGCACCACCGACTACCCGATCATCGACAGCAACGACTGGGACATCATGATCGTCGGCCGCAGCGTCTCCGAAGCCGTCCAACCCGAGGACGCCGCACGCCAGATCATCACCATGATCCACCGACACCGAACGAGGCCAACACCGTGAAAATCGAGCCCCTCAGCCAAGACCTGATCCCCCAGGTCCTCGAACTCATGGACCTCGGCGCCCCCTACATCACGGCCCGCACCTACTCCGACTACTGGCTCTACGCCCGCCTGTTCGCCTCCACCTGCCCCATCGCCCTCGACGGCGACACCCTCACCGGAGCCATCATGGCCTTCCGCAGCCAAGAAGACCCCGCCGACGTCTACGTCCAAGACGTCATGATCCACCCCGAGCACCGCCGCCGAGGGATTACGACCGCTCTCCTCGACGTCGTACGCACCCGGGCTGCGGAGTGGGGCTGCGCGCGCCTCTACCTCACCTCAGAGCCCGACAACATCGCCGCACATGCCACCTGGACCAAGCTCGGCTTCACCAACATCCCCGGCGACCGCGACATCAACGGCGTCTCCGTCATCACCGACTTCAAAGGCCCCGGCAAGACCCGAGCCGTCTACGAACTGAGCATCGGGTAGCCAACTAGAGCGGCGCACTCCGCACCGGCGACGGCCCCGGACCAGCCGCGAGCAGTCGTTCCTTCCGAGGCTGGCTTGCGGAGGTGCCGAGTGCGATGAGTCCCTGGTGTAGTCGACACCAGGGACTCATGCTCGTTCCTTCCTTATCTGGCCAAGATCGCCTTCTCCTGATCTTGGCCAGGAGACCTCTCGCAAGGCAAGCAACGTCCGTGGACGTCCGCCGAAGATTCTCGCTGACCTCCGCGATTGTCACCCACTTCGTCACTCACCTCCTTCGCCTGGCCAGGAAAGATAAGCCACTTGGGTGGTGGAGCGAGCCCAGCCCCACGCCATAAGCGCGGTTTGTTACGGCTCAGACTGGCACCGACGGAACGGCATGGTCAGAGCCGCCGATGCGGCCGATTTCGTACAGGCCGGGGGAGATCTCCACCGAGCTTTTGCGGACGCGTTCTTCCCACCCGTGCGGCCAGCGTGTCTTGTCCGACCAGAGCACCCCGTCAAGGAATGTGTCTTCCAAGTTCGCCTGACGGAGATCGGCGCCAGAGAAGTCCGACACAGCATCGATCAGTTTCGCGCTCTCCGCACCGAGTACAAGAGCTCGGGCGCGGGCCCGGGTGAGGGCGCGAGTGAGGTCGTGGGTGCGGTTGAGGACCTGGTCGCGGTCAAGGTCGTCGGCGAGGTCGTCGGCGACGTCGTGGGTGCGGGCGAGGGCGCGGGCGCGGGCGAGGGCACGGTTGAGGACCTGGTCTTGGGCGATGTCGCGGGCGTGCTCAAGCATGCGATCGCGTGCGACGAGGCGGGCGCGATCGCGGGTGCGGTCACGAGCGAGGTCGCGAGCGAAGGAGAGATCGCGGTCGAAGATGACGCTACTGAAATCTAGGGCGCGGTCGAGGATGCGAGTGAGTTCGCGGACAAGCGCGTCGTCAGAGTGGTCGAGGATGCCGATGTGGGCGCTGCCGGAATCTAGCGTGCGGTCGAGCACGCGAGCGAGTTCGCGGACAAGCGCGTCGTCAGCGTCGTCGAGGGCGAGGTCAAGGGTGCGAATGTAGGCGCGATCGAGGTCGAGGAGGCGGGCGATGTCGCGCGCGCGGTTGAGGGCGAGGAGGCGCGCGCGGCCAAGATCGTCGGCGAGGTCTTGGGCCCGGTCAAGGGCACGGTCGAGGTTGTGGACGAGGTCGCGGACGTGGCCGAGAGCGTAGAGAGGGAGCCACGCGCGGACAGCCAGGCGTTCATGAGGCGGGCGCTCGGCAAGGGCGTCGGCGAGGATGCCAAGCCCGCTGCGGAGTTCACCACCGGTGGGCGAAAGCTTTGGGGGTGTCGTGGCGCTCTGGCTAGTGGCCTCATCAGTGATGTCTGAGAGGGCGGGGGTGTATTCATCTCCGCTGCCGCTGGGTACGAAGGCAGCGGTGGTGCCAGCCAGCGCGGACAGCAGCCTGCGGGCGCGACCAGCCGACGCTAAGGGCGTGGCTTGAGGTACAAAGGCGGGAGTGGATCCGGCCAGCGCGGACAGCAGTCGGCGGGCACGGCCACCGTGGTCATGAGTCTTCATGACCACCTCCGTCCTGCGGCGGCTGGGGCTTGCCGCCCCGGACCGGGACGAGCGATTCCGCGTAGCGGGCCATCTTCTTCACGATGACAGGCGCGGCGGCCCCTGCCCCGAAGGCGACCAGACCGTTGGCGACGACCGTGGTGGTGGACAGTGCGGCCACAGCGGCGGCGGCAATGCCCAGGTGAATGAGGATAGAGACGGCGTACATGCCTCCGCCGGGCCCGTGGGGGTACCGCCATGGGGGCCCCTTGACCCGCTGGGACGCTTCCAGGAAGACGATCCCGACGTTCGCCGCGGCGCCCACCAGCCCCCATAGGGCGTACTGCCACATGCGCCGAACATACGCCCGTCTCATGACGCGTCGACACCGCCACGGGTATGGCGCGACCTGCAAGAACATTCGATCTCGGTTCCCTACCGAAGACTGTCGCTAGGGAACCGGGTGCCACCCTGACCACGGCCGTGAGCCTCCCCGCCCCCGCAAGCAGGCGAGTCAGTGAGCAGCCTGGTCGGCAAGGTGAGGATTCTCCGAGAACACGCCGTGGCAAACGATGAGCCCCTGGTGCGGGCGGCACCAGGGGCTCATGCTCGTTTCATTCCTCGATCAGCGAAGCACGGTCAGGAAGGCCCTGAACGCTTCCGGCTCGACCGTCAGTTGGCCACCCTTCCGGTCCTTGGTGTCGCGCAGGCGTACGTGCGTGCGATTGAGCTGTGTCTCGACGCACTCGTTCTTGTCGCCGCTGTAGGAACTCGTACGCCAAACGCCGAGCTCAATTTGGCTGCTGCTCATCCATCCTCAACTCGTTCAATACCGATCCGATGAGGTCTGCTGACGCATCCTCCGGCAGTGCCGTGTGCTCGGCCACGTAGTCGAACGTGTCAGCAAGCCCCTGTACGTCGTGGGATTCTTCCACCGTCTCGCCGCCGCCTGCGTGTTCCAGGTAAGCCATGGGCGGCTCGTCGTCCGGGAAGTACAGGAGCACCGCCGGGCTTGTGGCCCAAGCGCCACGCTCAAACGGCACGACCTGGATGGTCACGTGATCCCGCTGGCCCGTGGTGAGCAGGTGCTCAAGCTGTTCGATCATGACTTCGCGCCCGCCAACGAGTTGCCGTAGGAGGGCTTCGCCCATGATCACGTGCAGGTGCAGCGGGTTGTCGCCTTCCAAGAGCTGCTGGCGGCTACGCCGCTCGTCGGCTGCCCGCTGCGCCTGCTCGTCTCCCTGGATGTTGGTGGGCGCAGCTGACCGCAGGGCGTCCGCGTAACCGGGCGTCTGCAAGAGGCCGGTGATCGCGCCGACGTTGAACGCCTTCTCTCCGTCGGCGTCGAACTCGTCGCGTCGGAACGCGAGGTAGCTCGGCGACAACCCTTTGCCGTGCTCGATGGTGATGGGTTTCTGGCGGGCTGCCTCCCAGAGCCTTGACACCTCGGCCTCATCTTCGGGCGAGGCTTGGTAGGCCATGAGCAGGCTGGCGATCGTCGGCCACGGCGGACGACTCTTTCCGGCTTCGAGCCGGGAGATGGTGGGTTCCGAGATCTTGAGGCGCTTCGCCACGACCGCCTGTGTCAGCTTGCCTGGCACGCGCTCGCGAAGCGCGGCCATCTTCTTGCCCAGCCTGCCCTTACGGCGAGTCCATTCCGCACTCATGCGCACACCCTAACGACCACTCGAATCTCTTCGTCGACTTCAACGCAACTGTTGCGGTGTAACTTGCACCGCGTAATAATACTCCGTGCCGGTGCCGCTGGTGTACAGAACGATCCGATCCGGCGGAGTCGGCAAAACGGCAGGTAGGAGCGACATGGAATGCTCCGCGCTCGCTCCTACCTGTCCGAACCGGAACGGAGGGGACGATGGCGGATGTAGGTGAGATGCCTGCCACCTCAAAGTGCAATCTGGCTCACCGCACCTACGCGCGGGCGTCCGCGCCTTGCGACCTCAGCGGGCCTCGGACCAAGCCTTGTCGCGGCGAACAGCAGCTCCGGCCAATCGTGATCGTGCTGCCCACTCGCTTGCACCTCGACACCGTCGGAGTCGTGGCTCGTAGGACGGAGGAGGCGGTCTTGGCAGGCTCCCGCGGACGCCCGGTGTCCACGGTGCTCGTGGACACCGACGACCGCCCGGAGGATGCAGCGCGAACGCAGGAAGTGTTCGCGGCATGCGGGCTTCGTGCTGAACGTTTTGTGGTGACGATGCCGTCGGCGACGTGGGGCGCGGCGGTGACGCGCGGCCTCCGGCACGGTCTGCACCAAGGTGCCGACGCCATCGTCATCGCTGATCCCGAGGTTCCGGCGGACGTGGATGCGCCCGCGGCCGAGTCCGCGATGGCTGCGGCGCTTCACGAGTTGCCGTTCATCCCGAACACGGGAGTGGTGAGCTGCCCGTTGCGAACGCCGTGGTGGCAGCAGCTCCTGTCCTTGCACGTGCTGCGGCCGTTGTGCGCGCCCGCGCTCGGCCGCCCGTTGCACGACTACCGGGCTCGCACTCTCGTGCTCACCGCCCCGGTCGCCGCCGCCGCTCTCGCTCCCCGCTGGGGCCTGGAGCGCTTGACGTGGGAGACCGGGCACGGGCTGGCGATCATCGCCGCCGCCCGCCACATCGGTCTCGGTGTCTCCGAGACACAGCTGCGCCGTCCCGATCCGGAAGCCGTCCAGCCGACGCGAGCACTGATCGACCAAGCCGAGGCGGAGGCGATTCTGCCGACCGCGCTGCAGCTCGCGGGGATGGAGCCACCGCTATACCGGCCGCCGCAGGGCCGCCACAGCTGGACCGGTGACCTGACCACGAGCCCGCCGCCTCCGGCCAGCTTGCGGGCGGCGATCGCCTCGGCGCTCGACACCGAGCCCGGTGACACGGCTTACGTCACGCGCGGCACCGCCGCAGGGTGGCCTGGCCCGCTGGTCGAGGCCTGGCATGCCGCCCGCACCCACCACCCCCACCTCTCGACGATCACTCAGCGGCTCTGGCGCGCGTATCTCGCCCGCCTCACCGGGTGGTTGCCGACCACGATCACGCCCGGTGTCTCCGTCGACGTGCCCGCCGGGTCCGTCACCGCCGCCGCGCGGGCGTTCCTGGCCGCCACGAGCCCGACCAGCCTCGGGCCCTACGTCGCCGCCACCCCGCACCCTGACCGGGAGCCCTCATGATCGACACCCTGCTTCGAGACACCGCGACCGCCGAGGCCTCCGCAGCCACGGCGCCAGTTCCCCCGGACGTCGGCGAGACCGGCCGGGTTCTGTATCTGCAGCGCGAGCACGATCACCGTCATTCCCTCCTCCCGAGCCCGTTCCGGGTCGCGCAAGCGCTGCTCGGTGACCCGCACCCTTACGAGTCCGAGCAGCACGTGCTCAACCAGCTGTGGGACGTCGTCCCCGTGCCGGGCGAGCTGGCTTTGGCGCCGTATCGCTGCCATGGCCGGGTTGTGCGCTACCTGGCCGCCCAAGCCGGTCACCGGCGGTTCGTCCTCGCCGACCTCACCGTGCCCCCGCCGAGCCTGACCCCGCTGCACGCGGAGGTGCATCGCTACACCGGTGACGCCACGACGGTCTACGTCGGTAGTGATCCGATGGCGCTGACGCACGCTCGTGCGTTGCTGGCCGAGCCGTGCGTGGCCGTCGAGGACGGGAACGTGCTCGACCCGGACACCGCGATGACCGCCGCGGCCGAGCACCTCGACTTGAGCCTTCCCGTCGTGGTGCAGCTGGGGACCGCGATCAGCCATTGCAACGATCGCACCGCCACCGCGATGCTCACCCGCTATGCGCACCTGCTGGCCCCGGGCAGTGTCGTGATCGTCTCGGCCTACACCGCCCCGGCGGCGGGCCCGCGCGCGAGGATCGCCCGCGCCGTCGCCGACATCCATCACCGCCACGGGCTCGGCCCGATCCGGTTCCGGCCGATCGCCGCGCTCGACAACCTGCTGCCCGGCAACATGATCCCGCTGCCGTCGGGGCCCGGACGGGCGCCGGGTGGGTTCGTCTCGTGCGATCGCTGGTGGCCTACCGGCCCCCGAATCGACTCCGGCCCCGTAAGCCCCGCTGCAGGCATGGTCGCCACCGTGGCGGTGACGATCCCATGACCACACCGGCACACCGCACCGACGCGCCCCCGACCGGCACCGAGCAGATCACCGCCATCCCCGCCGCCCCTGTCCGCGAGGACCACCTCGATGAGTATCGGCGGCGAAGCCCCGAGCAGCGGCGCGGTCCGGGATCGGGAGGTCCTGCTCCGTGACCGTTCTTGTGCGCGCCGCGGCCGCGCACCCATGCCGATCCGCTGCTTCGCTGCCTGGTGTGGCTTGCCGTAGGGCGCCCCGGGCGGTGCCGGGATCGGCGCTCGCTCCGACGCACCGTGACCCGGTGCCAGGGCGAGCCCGGTTCCCGATGCCCCGGGCGACATCGGGGCGTGGGAACCGCAGGTCCGGCGTTCGGCCGCGTGTCGCCTTCCCAGGCGGCCGGAAGCCGGACCACAAACGAATCCCGCCACGCAACCATAACTATCCACAAAGGACTTAAAACACGACGGAACGGCGACAGCGCAGCGCATCCCGCTCACCACACAAGGCACGTCTGACCGTCCACACCTGACCTAACCGCACACGCACTCCCCGGACACGTGAGCACACGTTTGCTCACGTGGCACCCCGTCGCGCTCAAAAGTCGTCAGAAATCCCGCACTGTCAAGGAAACGTCATGCCTTCACTGCCTTCACCTCATGCCCGGATCGCGCTCGCTGCCGCTGTCACGCTGGTGGCAACGGTCACCGCGGGCTGTCATCTCAATTCGCCGGAAACCTTGGATCACTACCGCGAGATGCTCACCGCGACCTCCGGCGCCGCTCCCCCTGCTGCGCCCACACCCCCAGCCACGGCCGCGCCGCCGGCCTCCGGCTCGCTGTCCGCCCGGTCCTCTCCGGCGTCCTCCGGTGTGGCCCCGTCGGCGTCGTCACGGTCGGCTGGTCCGCTGGCGCGGCGGGATCCGTGCAGCCTGCTGTCGCCGGAGGACGCCCGCGAGTTGCACATCCCCGCGCCTGGTGTCCCCGTCCCGGAGCGGTCGCTGTGCGGATGGCCCGTCGACCAGCCCGCGAACGTCGGCTACGGCGTCGCGATCGTCAGCGGCGCAGGTGCGCTCCCAGCAGGGACCACAGAGATGATCGGCACCCACCGTGCTGTTGTCCTCCCCGGCAAGAACGGCACGTGCAAGGTGGTGTTCGCGGTCGGCGATGCCCAGGTCGTGCCCATCTACAGCAATCCCGCTGTCGGTGCCGACTTGTGTGGGCGGGCGCGCGAGTTCGCCGCGCGGATCGAGCGGAACCTCTGACGATGAAAGACTTCCTCGACGCCCCTTCGGCTCTGGATAACGGGTTTCGTGTCGCCGTAGTGGCACTCCTGAGCGCGGTCGCGGCCGCCGTGGTCACCCTGGCGACGGCCCCGGGACCGCAGGACGCATCGTCCACTGTGGACATCAGCCGGTACACCGCCGCCCCGTGCACCGCCTACCCGAAGCCGCTGCAGCACCGCCACGAAGCCGGGTCGCCCCGCGCCGACGGTCGCGGCTGCCACTGGCGACGCGACCTCGCCGGCGGCATGACTCACACCGTGGATTTCGTCCGGCAGCCGCTGGGGCAGTACTACGAACAACAGCACGTACTGCACCGGCGTATGGACGACTTCGCGGTACGGCACAGCATCGACGGCCGCTCCGCACTCCTGGAGATCACTCCCGACCAGCCGCCGAACTGCCGGGCCTCCATCGCGGCGAGCGACAGCAGTTATGTCCAGGTCGGTTTCCAGGTGAGCCCAGACAGCACCGCCACCACCGCCAGCGCCTGCACCGCGGCCACCGATTTCGCGCGCTTGATCTTGGATTTCGCGCCGGATCCCGGCGCCGCGCCGAGCGCCTGAACAGTCCTCCTTTTCCGTAGTGGTTCTTCTCCCTGTCAGGACGACGTCTCATGACCGACACGAATCCCGCACCACCGAACGACTTGTCCACCACCGGTGCGGCCGCATCCCGCCCCGGCGACTGCGACCGGACGGCCTCAGCGCGTGTGGAGAATCCCGCGTGCGCCCTGGGGCAGTGTGTCCTCGCCCAGGACTACCGGTTCCGTGAGGCGGTGTGGTCCCTCGCCACTATGTGTCCGGTGCTGCTTGTCCTGGCCGCAGGCGCACGATATCTGGCCGTCGACCCGGTCGTGGCACTCGCCTGCGGCGAGCTGTTCCGTCCTGTGTGGACGGTCCTGTTGGAAGGCCTGCTGGTGCTCGACATAGTGCAGCTGGCACGAGCGGTGGCCATCTCGCCCCGGGCTCTCCTGCTGCGTGACGCGGTGCGGTGCGCGCGGACAGCACCTACCGCGCGCACTGGGCACCGGTTGGTCGACGCGCTGCGCGCCTGCGCTACCGCTGATCGGTTCTGGGGCGCTGCGAGCTGGCTGGTGTTTCTCGGCTACCTCGCCATTCCCGTCGTCAGGATCAGCGGTCACGCGACCACGGAGCCGCAGTTGCGTCCGACGCTCGTGGAAAGCTTGGCCTTCCTGGCGGTGTTGATCGTCTTCCGAGGTCTGGCTCTCGCTCTCCGCTCTTCGGCCTGGCGCACCGCGGCCCTGTGCCTGTCGCCACCGGCAGTACCGGCCAGGGCCGGACGCGGGTGGGCGTCGTGAGCGCGCGTGTCGCCCTCCCCGCCGCGCCGCGGCCGCGCGTGTGCCGGGGGCGGGTGCGGTTGTCGCGGTCGCGGACCGACCTGGCGTGGCAGCAGCTGGAGCCGCGTACCGACCGGGATTTTCTGCACGCGGTGCTGACCTGCTGTGCGCTGGCCGAGGCGGTGCCGCCGCTGGCCTGCCCAGATCTGTCCGCGCGCCGGATCCGCGCGATCACACTGGCGGCGCGTCAGCAGTACACCCCGCTCCAGCTGCTGGACTGGCCTACCCGCGTCACCGTGCAGTGGTATCCCCGCTGGGACGCCGCCCGGCACACGACCAAAGCCCACTACGCCGATCTCCTCGACGAGCGGCTGCCGGGCTTCGACGACCTGGACCGGTTCGTTGTGCGGCTCGGGGGCGCGCGATGACCGGCCCGGAGTTGTCGGAGTTCGATGCCGCCGTCGACGCGCTCCTGCGCGCCGGGTACCTGGAGATCCCGGTCCTGGCCCAGCCACCTCGCGCGCCGCGCACACCCCGCGAACTGTCCTCAGAGGACGTCGCGGTGCTCCAGTTCGTCAAAGCACTGCCCGGCGGTGAACTGGATGTGGTGATCGTCTACGACACCGAGGACTGCTGGGCATACCGCCTCGCCGCCAGTACCGCGCCGGTCCGCCACCGCGACCGCATGAGTCTCCACTGGGGCGACACCGGGCCCGCTGCCGCGGTGATCACCGCGCTGCTCGGGCTACCCGCCGCGCCGGATTTTCCCGCGCCCCGTTGCCCCGCCGACGCCCCGGGGCGACCCTGCCCCCGACCGGCGACACAGAGACCTACGACTGGTTCGGCCCCGAACACGCGTAGATCCCGCCGCCGTGTCCGCGTCGCAGGCCGCCCCACGACCACCGCGACGTCCCGGGCCCGGTCCTTCCCGTCATCGACGCGCGGTGATCGCGCGCACCCTCTGACTGCGAAAGGCATTCCCATGACCGCGATCTCCTACGAGACGAAGCTGCTCGACGCCCTGACCACCCATCCCCACGGTGTCACGGTGGAAACGCTGGCCCGGCTCGTCGGCGCCGAGCGCGACGCCGTCTACCCCAGCTACCACGAACTGCACACCAGCGGACAAATCGTGTCCCAGTTCGAGCGACGCGAGAACGACGAGTGCGACCGCCGCTACGTCTACCTGCCCGCCAATCTGCCCGCCAGGCACCGTGCGGCACAGCCCGGGGCGTGCGCTCCGCAGTTCGTCGCGGCAGGCCAGTGATGGACGCCGCGACCCCACCCCCACACGAGCCCCGCGCCGTGCCCGGCGTCGACGGCGACCAGCCGGGGCGCCTGGTGCAGACCGCCACCGTGTACGGGGACATCCATGTCCACGGCGACGGACCGGACGCGATCCCGCTGTGGCGGATGCCGGTCCCCCGGCAACTCCCACCGGCCGACGGGGTGTTCGTCGACCGGGCCACCGAACTGGCTCGGCTGCGCGAAGTCATGCCCCGCAAGGGAGCCGCCCCAGTACCGGTGTTGATCAGCGGCGTGTACGGCATCGGCAAGACCACGCTGGCGGGCCGGGCGCTCGCGGCGGAGACCGACCGGTTCCCGGACGGGGTGCTGTATGCCGACCTGCGCGGCGTGGGCAGGCCCGCCGGGAGGTCACTCACCGAGGTCGTCGCCGGGTTTCTGTGTGCTCTCGGGGTCGCGGCCGACGACGTCCCCGCCGATCGCGAGGCGGTGCTGGCGCTCTACCGCTCGGTCACCGCGACCCGCAGGCTCGCGGTGCTGGCCACCAACGCGACCACCGCCCACGACGCGGAAACCCTGTTCCCGGCGGGGCCAGGAAGCCTGCTGCTGCTCACCACCCCGTACCTCGCCGGTGACCTGCATACCTGGGGCGGTGCGCGGCTGCGCCGGCTCGAGCTGGGCCCGCTCGCGCCGGGCCCGGCCTGGGAGCTGCTGCGCACGCTCACCGGCGACGACGCCCGTCTCGAGGCCGACCCGGCCTGCGCTGCCGCGCTGATCGACGCCACCGGCGGCCACGCCCGCTCCCTGACCGTGCTGGCCCAGCACCTGGTCACCCATCCGCGCCTGTCCCTGTCCGCGCTGGCCTCGGACATCACCTCCGTCGCCGAGAACCGGTCTCGCATGCCGCTGTGGAAGGAGCAGCTGGTGCCCTCGATCCTCGACACCGCCTACGCCGCGCTCGGGCCCGCCGCCGCGCGCGCCTTCCGGCTGCTGGCCCTGCACACCGGGCCGTGGCTCACCGTCGAGGCCGCCGCCGCGCTGCTGGACCACACCCCCGCCGAAACCCAGTCCCTGCTGGATGGTCTCGTCGCCGCCGGCCTGCTCACCCTCCACGGTGGCGGCCGGTACGGCTTCGACGGCCTCACCCAGCACTACGCCCTCGACTACGCCCGCCAACCCGGCGTCAACGACCACGAGCAGGCCGCGCGCCTGCGGCTGGCCACCTACTACCTGCACACCCTCACCGCCGCCGACGCCGTCGTGTCCGCCCACCGGCCGCACCTGTCCCCCGCCTACGAGCAACTCACGGACTGGCGGCCGTTCACCGGCCGCGCGCACGCGCTCGCCTGGATCGAGTCCGAAGTGGACAACCTTCGGGCGATCATCCATTCCTGTCACACGATGTGCTGGTGGCCGCTGTGCTGGCAGCTCGTCGAAGCGATGTGGGGCTACCTGCTCGACCGCCGCCCGCTCGAGCTGTGGCGGCGCATCCACGAGTGGGGCCTGCCGGCCGCCGAGCACGACGGGAGTTCGCGCGCCACGGCGCGGATGCACCTGCAGACCGGCTACCTGGATCTGATCACCGACGACCCATTCCCCGCGTATCTGCATTTCATCGCCGCGCTGCACCTGGCCATCGACGCCGCCAACACCACCCTGGAAGCCTCCGCGCGCGAGCACCTCGCGCTGGCCATGCTCCAGCGGGGCCGCGGCGTCGCCGCGCTCGCGCACATCGGCGACGCCATCCGGCTCACCGACCCGGTCACCGAACCCCGGGCGATGGCGGTCTATCAGCGGCGGCTCGGCGAGACCCGCCTGGCGATGGGGATGCCGCACAGCGCGGTCCCCGCCCTCGAACGCGCCGAACAGATCTCGGTGCGGCTCGGGGACTTCGTGCAGTGCGCGCGGGTACGCACCCGCCTCGGCCAAGCCCACACCGACACCGGCAACCCGGCCCGGGGCGCCGAGATCCTGCGCCACGCGATCACCGACCTGGCCACCGCGCGCGCCACCACCGACCACGCCGACGCCCTCGAACACCTCGCGCACGCCCTGCGCGACAGCGACCCCGAGGAGGCCCGTGAGCACCTGGTCGCCGCGTTCGCGCTCTACCACGACCTGCACGACGGCCACGGCCTGCGCCGCACCCACGCCGCCCTCGAAAACCTCGGCTCCGCCCCGAACCCGGGGCAGCCATGACCCTCACCGCCGACCGCGCCCCGGCGCCGGCCGCGTTGCCCCGTCGCCGTCCCAACACCGCCGGGTCGGCGGCGCGGCCGCGTCGCGCACCGCCGGGGACGCAGCTGTATATGCCGCGGACCCGGCGGGAGGCCGCGCTGGCGATCTACCAGACCGGCTGTCGCTGCGCCCGCCCTTGGATCTGGCCTCGCCTGCGCGAATGGGAGGCCGCGCTCGTGGCCGAAGGCCGGTGGCTCGGTATGCGGCTCGTCGTCGAGCACCTGCCCGAGTACCGGATGTCGGTGGCCTACCGCGACGCCGACGGCGCCCCCACCTTCCGTGACCTCCGCTTCTACGCCCTGCTGCTGCGGCAGTGGCACACCGCCCATCACGCCGACACCCCCGTGGAGCCCGCATGCCCGCCCAGCCCGACACCGTCCGAGAACACGACATCGGCCTCGCCCCGCACCCCCACCAATGGGGCCCCGGATTCGCCGACCACCGCTACCCCGGCGACCACCTCACCGCCCTCACCCAACGCCCCGCCAGTAGCGGGCCGCGGCTGACGATCCTGGCCGCCGGTTTCGACGACACCGCCCACCGGTGTCTCATCCCGCCCGGCTACGACGCACCCGAGCCCCCCTGCCGGGACGCCGTTCCTGTCTCGCGCCGCGACGAGAACATCGCGACCACAGTGGACAATCCCGCGCCGGTGATGCCCGGCATCCGTGCCTGGAGCGCACAGCGCGGATGGCGCGTCGACCAGCACGGACGGCCCCTCCATCCGCACCACGTGGTGCTGGCCGCCCCGGGGCTCGGGCTGCCCACCGGGCTCGGCACGTCCACCTGGTGGGGCGAAAACGTCCGTGTCGAGGTCGTACTCACCGCGCCGGGCCGCATCCTGCTCACCGACCACGACACCGACCCGGCCCTGTTGGGCGGTCCCAGCACACCGGCCGACTACTACCTCACCCACGCCCAATGGAAAGCGGGCCGGCGCCCGGTGACGTGGGCGGGGATCGAGGTCGCCGCGCGCCGCATCGTCACCACCACAGCCGGTATCGCCGTCCCCAGCGACGCCACCGCCGTGCTCGTCCGCGCCGAACGCCCTCTCACCCCGGCGATGACGTTCCACGCCTGGACGTGCGTGTACACCGTCCATCTCCAGCTGCCGCGCCTGCCCACCGCGACCGGGCCCGGCGTGCACATGGTCACCGAAACCCGGCTCCGCCGGCAGCTGATGCCGTGCATGCACCGCGGCCACCGCGACGCCCTCGACGCGGCACTGCACTAACTCCGCCAGACCACCGCGCCCGGCCGGCCACAGCAACTCCACCGGCCAGCCCGTCGGAGCGCCGAGGCACGTGTTCGCCGTCCTCACCAACTGTCCGCCACTGCCGTCGCCCCAGGGAACCACGCCTCCTGCCGTGACCTCCCTCGCGGACAACCCGCGCGACGTCACCCCGGCGACGGCATCCCGGCGCCCCACCACGACGCCCCGGCCCTGGCGTTCACAGGTTTCCGGGCCACCCCCGGCCCGGAATGTCCACACCACACAGAAAGACAGGAATCCCTTTTGTCCACCAGAAAAACCGCCATCCGCGCCGCGGCCACGGCGCTGGCGCTGAGCGGCCTGTTTAGTGCCACCGTCGGCACCGCCCATGCCACCGACGACTCCGGCGGCGCGCGGACCCGAATCGTCGGCGGGCACGCGGCCACCGTCCCCACCCCTTGGATGGTGTGGATGGATTTCGACGCGCCGCAAGACCACCTGTACGGCAAACCGTTCTGTGCCGCGACTCTGGTCTCGCCCCGCATCGCCCTCGGTGCCGCGCACTGCGCCAGCGAGAAGATCACCGGAATCCCGGTGTCGCACCGCAAAATCAAAGCCAGGGTCGGATCGCAGGACCGCACCCGCGGCGGTGAGACCGCCGCCGTGGCCCGGGTCGTTTTCGGTCACGACTGGCGCGACGGGGCCGGCGACCCGATGGGCGATGCCGCGGTCTACGTCCTCGACCATCCGGTCGAGGCGCAGACCATCCAGATGGCCAGCACCTCCCCCGACGTCGGGGATGAGGTCGTGCTGTTCGGCTGGGGCAAAACCGACCCCAACCCCAAGCGCCAGCGGCAGTTGCCGAAGAACCTGCAGCAGCTGGAAACCACCGTGGTGGCACCACAGCGCTGCACCGACGGCACCAGCGGCGAACTATGCCTCGACAACCCCGACGGCTACGCCGGCCCCGGCCCCGGGGACTCCGGCGGACCCGCCGTCCAATACATCGACGGCGTACCCAAGCTGGTCGGGATTTGCAGCCGTGGCACCGGATCCCCCGGCACCACCGCCAACTCCTACACCGAAGTCGCCAGCGGCCAGGTCCGCCAGCTCGTCCACGACGAGGCCATGAAGGACTACGCGCTCGCCGCGTGACCTGAGCGGGGTGCCCGGCCTCGGGCACCCCGCTCCCGCACCTTTCCGCCACCACATCGAGAAAGCCGCAACCATGCGAACACACCGCATGCCCACACCAGCTCCGACAACAACCAAACCGCACCCACCACACCCACATTCCATCTCTGTCCACAATGGATATATTGGATGCGGGCAGTGAACCGCCGGCGCGCCACCACCATCGGCGCTACCGCGCTCGTGCTCACCGCAGCCGTCGCCGCGATCCTGCTCGCCGACGCCCCCGCGACCGCACCGGCCACACCACCAACACCGAACACAACCAGCAACGAACAACACCGGCCCTCCGAGCCGCCGCCCCCACCAGTGACCGATCCGCTGGACATCCACCACTTCCTCACCTCCCCCTGCGACGCGCTCGCCCACGAGTACGCCGTCACCCTGCTCGGCGAGCACGTCATCTCACGCCCGGACCCCGCTGTCGCCGACGGCCCCGTCTGCCTTCTCGCCTCCACGGACCCCGGCATCCCGTCGGGTGTCATCCGGCTCGAGGTGAGGTTTCCGGTCCGCGGCGACGCGCCCACGGTCGCCGAGCTGTACGCCCAGCAGCACCGGTATGCGCTGTTCGAGCCGCTCCCGCCGATCCTCGGCTATCCCGTCGCCGCCTACGGGCAGCGCGACGACCGCGCCACCGGGCAGTGCCGGGTCACCGTCGCGGTCAGCGACACCGCCCGGTTCGACGTCGACCTCGTCATGCACGACTCCGCGCGTACCCCTCCGTGCCTGAGGGCACGCGACGCCGCGGCCGCCGTCATCAGCACGCTGCACACGCGCTGACCCCGCACCACAACCACCGGTCACGTCCGCCCACAACACCAGCCGGGCAGCCGCGCTCCCATCCAACCCGACTACCACAGGGGATCCCCCATGATCACAACGTTCGCCGAGCAGGCCACGAATCCTGGTTCCGTCAACGAAAGCCATGTATTCCACCAACTCCGCCGCCACCCCTGGGAGGAGTGGTACTTCCTCCGCGAGTTCAGTGTGCTGGGCGTGGTCTACCTGCGCTGGTGGCCCGAGCACCTCGACGTCGCCATCAGCCACCCCCACGGCCTCGTCCACGCCTCCCGCGCGCCCGCCGACGACGATCTCGCCGACCCGTTCGCCACCGACCTCGCCTATTGGCACACCAGCGGACCACCGGCCACGGCCATCGGCGCGCTACTCACACTCCCCAGCCCCAACCGGACCCCGCACCGCGATCCCTACCCCACGACCGCCTGCCGCATCCCCGACGACTGGCGCACCGCGACACGCACCCTCATCACCCCCGAAGACAGGAGCTGGTCATGACCCGCCCGCACACCCAACCCCCAACCTCACCGTCCACACCGGACACCACGATGCACGCCCTACGTCACATCGCGGCGGCCCACCGAACCGTACTGTTCCTCGTCGTAGCCGCCGCGCTCGTCAGCGGCTGCGCTCCCCGCCCCCAGCCCAGCCCGGCACCGACCACATCGCCCCGAACACCCACGCCTCCCTACGCAGGCGCCCCCGCCGTCCCGAAGCCACTCCCGATCGCCGTGCTCGACGGAGGACCGTGCACCGCACTGACCCAGCAGCAACGCATCGCCGCACTCGGCAAAGACGCCACCACCGCCAAACCCAGCCATCTCGACGGGATCGGACCAAAATGCGTCTGGGACGCGAAAGAAAGCGGCGCCAAAATCACCATCTACTACGTCACCGAACCCCACGCCGGGCTCAGCGGCCTCTACCAGAACTCGAAACCACAATCCGCCGTCTGGAAACCGACCGAGATCGACGGGCACCCAGCAGTCGCCTACCTCACCCACCAAGGCCCGGACCCGAAAGACGCGTGCGCCGTCGCGATCGGCATCACCGACACCGTCACCATCGAAGTCACCATCAACCTCGGCAACCGCGCCCTCACCCACCACGCCGACCCATGCGAACTCGGCATCACCCAAGCCACCGGCGTACTCGCCACCCTCCGAGAACGCCACTGAGGACCATCCCAGAACTCGACGGCGCTGACCGTCCGACAAAGGCCGCCTCCGCAGGCCCCGGTACCAGGTGGCAACCGTCCTCAAAGGAGGGCTCAGGCAATGCAAATCATGCTGGGATGCACCACATCGGTCGAAATCACGCACTGTCCCCGGCGATATGGTCAAGCGAGCACCCGATCGCTGCTGTCGCCGAGCCCGGCACGGACTCGGGCCGGACTGCACCGCATCGGCCGCCGAGGTCGACGCCGCTGCGCAGACGTAGTTCCGACGCGAACGCGACGAGAGTTTCTCAAAGGCCTCCGGACGAGCTGAGTCCTCCCTTTTTCTTCCTGTACCAAAAGAATGTCGAGGTGTACCGGTCATGATGATGAGAGTTCGTTCGGTCGGTCCGAGGGTCGCTGCCTACGCTCTGCTCGGCCGCGATGAACAATTGCTCATTCGTGACAACGGCGAGGCTGGCTGTTCGCTGCCTGGTACTGCGGTCCGCGACGGCGACCACATCGAAGCAGCCCTGTGCCGAGCCATCGCCCAACAGCTCAACGTCACCCCGAGCGCCGCGGACTTCTGCACGGTGGTCGAACACGACATCACGCTCGACGGGCACGGGCCAGCAACGGAAATCGCGTTCCTCTTCGACGTCACACTCGTCGACCAGCACACCGACTACGACATGTGGCCGCCCCCATTCCGATGGAGCACCGGCCACGACCTCACCACACTGCAACCACTCGCCATCCGCACGCTGTGGCGCCGAGGGCAACTGTCCGTCGCAACACCGTGGCACGCTTGGACTCCCTCAACGCGGTCATGATGCGAACGACGACCTTGCCCTCATCGCCCCTCGCTCTCCGCCGTACGCGCGGCCTGACCGCTTGCCGTCGCTGCGCGACGTCCGGCACCACGCCGGCAGTGTGTTGCGTTTTGGGACCGACAGGCGACTGTGGTTGTGTCGGCACACGACTTTTGCGGAAACCGCTCGGCGGACTCGCTATTGGACTGATCGATCGCGGGCTCGAACGGAGGCGTTGCCACCAGCCTGTCGCTGGCCGCCGAGCTGCATCATGGACGTGAATCCTGCGACGCGCGTGGAGCGTTAAGGTACAGGCCTTGTCCGCGCGGGGAGGGTGGTTGCCTTGCGGTCACACTGTGCGTTGTACGTCGACGCCGGCTATCTGCTGGCCGCCGCGGCGACGAGGATCACCGGGACTTCGCTGCGCAGCGGTATCGAGGTCGACCACGAACGGCTCATCAAGGCGCTCGTAGCTCGCGCCACGGAGTGCTCCGGGCTGCCCCTGTTGCGTGTCCACTGGTACGACGCCGCCGCCAACGGCGTGCCGAACCGGACGCAGGAAGAAATCGGCCTGCTCCCGAAGGTCAAAGTGCGGCTGGGACGCATCGGCGTCGACGGCGAGCAGAAGGGCGTGGACCTGCGCATCGGGCTCGACATGGTCGCGCACGCACGCAACGCCGCGGTCGAGGTGATCTTCCTCGTGTCCGGGGACGACGACCTGAGCGTGGCGGTCGAGGAAGCACAGGCACACGGCGCGCAGGTGTCGGTTCTGGCCGTCCCCACCCGCGAGGGCGCTGCCCACGGTGTCAGCCGGCATCTGCTGCGCGCGGCCGACGGGCTCGAACTGCTCGCCGCAGACGACCTCGACGCGGCCCTCACACCGCGAGGGTCTACTACTCCCGCATCGGCCAGCGCAACATCCGCGCGGTCAGACGTGCCGTCTCCGTCCCTACTCGCCCACCGCGCGCGCCCCGCCACCCCTGGGCGACCCACGCCGTCCGCTCTCGACACCGGCACGCCGGCGCGCACCCATGCGGCGCTCGTCTGCTCGAGCAGCACCAGTTCGGGCACTGCGCTCGCACCAGGATTCAGGACGGTGGAGGACGTCGCCGAGCCCATCGACGAGGTCGTCAGTCGTGTCCTGAAGACGTGGCTCGGTAGTGCCACACCCCACGAGCAGGCAGAGTTAATCGCCAACCGCCCGTCGATCCCGCGCGATATCGACCGGGCCCTGCTGCAGGATCTGTCCGACGTTCTGGGCGTCTACGACCTGAACGACGTTATCCGGCACGAGCTGCGTGCCCGATTCTGGCGCGAACTCGACGAGAGCGCACGCGCCTGACGCCGATGTCGTCAATCGGGTCCGACGCCAACGGGGGTCCACAGTAGACAGCAGCAGGTTCCATGCCTGACGACTCCGGGCCTGCGCAGCCAGTGCTGCCCTGGTGTGTCGAGCTTGCTCCCGTACACAGTGGATCGGCGCCGTCGACGCGGTGACTAGCGCTACACACGAGAATAACCATATGCATCCTCTTGACTACACTATGAAGCCCCTACGATAAGGTGAACCCCGCGCTGCGGGACCGCCCGCGGAGGGGGTGGTGGGGCACGATGGCGCCGTGGCCCACTCCTCTCCTGTCCCCCAGCCTCGTCTGCCCGGCTCGGAGCGCCTGGCGTCCGCGCGCGTCGATGTCCGGGGCAAGGGCCAGTTGCCCCTGACCGCGCGCCGGGCCCTCGGGATCGAAAGCCGGGCCACTCGCCTGGTGGTCCGCATCGACCCGGCCAGCCCCGGCACGGTCGTGCTGGAACACCCGCGCCGGGCCGTGGGGCGGCTGCGCGGCCAGCACGCCGGCGTCGCCGCGGCCTTTTACCGCGGGGCGGTGCCGGACGTGCCCAACGTGCTCTCGCTGTCCGAACAGCTGGAGCAGCCCGTCGTCGTCGACGCGGGCGTGCTCGCCCTGCTCCTCGACCACACCGCACTGGGCGAGGAGGTCGCGGAGCTGATCACGGCGGCCATCGCCACTCACGGCGCCCGGATCGCCGAATGGTCGCTCCTCGAGCTGCGCACTGCCCTGCTCGACCTGCACCGCGGCATCCGCGACCCGGTCGATGCGCTCGAGGACCCCGAGCTCGCGGCCATGGCCGACGGGGCCTTCGGCGAGCTCGCGGCGATCGGTGTCGAGCGGGTCCTGCCCGACCTGGCCCAGGCGGCCGTGCAGACCTCGATCACCGCGCTGACCGCGGGACTGCAGCTCAGCGTCGGCGAAACGCACACCCTGGCCCTCGCGGCCACCACCGGCCTGCCCGCGCTCCTCACCCGGGCACTGCCCGCAGAGCATCCGGTGCTCACCCGCCTGGGCATCACGCAGCTGCCGTTGTGCGAGCCCGTGCCCGCGACACCCGCCGCCACACCCATGCTCGACAACGCGGTACCCCGCGCTCACGTCAGCCACCCCGACGACACCACGAAGCGGCACAGCGACACTCCACCGGTGTCCACAAAGGACCGCCCCGACGATGGTGCGCCAGAACCATTCCTGGACGTCCTGGTTCACGTCCTGAACGTCCGCTGGCACAGCGATACGGTGCCCTGGACCCTGATCCGGGACACCGCGAGCACACGCGGGGCCCGCTACCCGACCCGCGACGCCGTCAGCCGTGCCATCACCGAACATCTCGGCGAACACGCACCGCAGCAGCAGAAAACCCGGACGGGCTGGAGCTATCCGACGATCGAGCTGTGGGCCGCGGTCAACTCCGCCTATCTGCGTGCCGGGCAGGCACCGGCTTTCAACGTCAAACTCGACCTGCTCCGAAAGTTCGTCACCTTCCTCGCCCAGTCGCTGGCCACCCTGGACGCACTCGGCACACCGGTCGAGCACTACACCCAGCGCGCTTTCGTAACCACCCTCCGCGCGAACGACGTCGCCGTCCCCACCCACCTCGTCCCCCGGATGTGGTGGATCCTGCGCAACCACGCCGACGACGCCCGCACCTGGATCACCGCCCTCGACGCGCACGCGACGACATCATGACCGGGCAGCTCGGTCGGGAACGGCGGCACACCGGTCGCGCGGCTACTCTGGACGTCGACCCCGGCGCCCACCTCCCCCTCGGAGCGCCGGGGTCCCCTTGCGAAACAGGACGGACGACGACCGCTACCACCACCGTGTCCAGCGGTAGCGCTCGGACACGGTTCCGGCGGCGACGTGGTGACCGCAGGCGTGCGCGGGTGTCGGTCCGAGCGGGCCGACGCGCGCCCAGAACGCAGTGGCGACCGCGTCGGTGAGGCGGGGTAGCGACGTCCACCGGTAGCCGCTTCCCCGGGCGCGGGCGGCAGCAACTAGTACGCGGCCGACGCCGCGTCGTCGGTGCCGGGTTTCGGTGAGCAGGTCGAGAAAGATCGCGCAGCGGTCGATCGGGCACAGCGCCACGGTGATATGCCCGAAAATCGTTGTACCCCACCGCAGTTCGATAGTTCCGGGCCCCGCGAGCGCGGCGGGCGGGGTGACGACGATTTGCAGCTTGGCTGGGTCGGCGCGGGCGTCGGTGACCTGGTTGGTGACGGTCGTGTCGAACTGTGCCCAGCGGCCGCGGTGCTCGGGCAGGGCGTGGCAGGCTTCGCAGAGGTATTCAGGGGTGCCGTAGTCCTGCGACCAGCCACACCGGACGCCGCCGACGTCGAGCCGGCATCCCCACGGGCAGCGGGACGGGGTGCCGGTGCCGGGTCGGACGGGCACGGTGAGTTCGCGGCCGGGGCCAAGCGCCCCGGCCGCAGGTGCGGTGGTGTCGTCGCCGGGGTGGTGGGTGGGCGGTTCAGCGGAAGTCACGGGAGTCGGCCGCCAGGGTCTTCAGGTCGAGCGGGGTGATGTGGTCGGCCACAATGGACACTGAGCCCTGTCCTGCTTGGGCGATGCCGCGGATGACGAGGGCGTTGTGGTTCGCCAGGACGGCGCGGAAGCGGTTCCACACACCGATGCTGCAGACGATGTTGGCCATCCCGGTTTCGTCTTCGAGGTTGAGGAAGGTGATCCCGCCCGCGGTCGCGGGCCGTTGCCGGTGGGTGACCGCGCCTTCCCTATTAGATGTGCGTGTTGTCGCACGTCGGGAGGAGGTGCCGGGTGGCGGGTTGGCGGGTGTTCTGGGTGCCGCGTGATGCGGTACGTGTCGGGGTTCGGCGCCAGGTGCTGGTGGGGTGGGAAGACTTGCCGGCTTGCGAGGCTGAGGTTGGGGTTCGGGCGGGAGATCCGATTTTCCTGTCGCCGGAGTACCGGGTGGATATATTGTTGAGTTTGTACGGACAGTCCGGCAGGTTCCGCAGGTACACCGCTGAGACACGGCGTAACTACGCGACAGACATTGCCTTGTTGCTGACGTTCCTGGGGAACCGTGGTCGCGTGTGGACGGACGCGACACCGCGTGATCTGGAGGATTACGAGCATTGGCGCCGGTTTGCCGATACGAACCCGGGACGGGTCGGGGGCGTGAAGTGGGATCGGGAACTTGCCGCGTTCACGAGCTTGTACCGCTGGGCGGCGGCAAACCAGCTCATTACGTGCAGCCCGGTGGCGATGAAGCAGGTGGTGGGCCGGGACGGTGAGGTATTCACGGTGCCGGTCGGTAGGGCGAAAGACGCTCGGCGGAGCAATGTGCACTGGCTGACTCCGCGGACGTGGCGGCGGTGGATCGAGATCGGGTTGTGTGGTCACACCCGCGACGGTGTGCCGGAACCGGGCTGGGTGGGGCGATTGGAAGACCGTAACGTCGCGTTCGTGCGGCTGCTGACCAGTTCGGGCCTGCGTCGGGCGGAAGGGGGATCGTTGCTGACGTTCGAGGTGCCGACCCGGCAGATTGACGGGAGCCGCTACTGCCGCGGCAAGGTCGCGGCGATGGTGACCCGGTCGAAGCGGTCGCGGACCTTCTATGTGGCGGCCGAGGCCGTCGGGCAGATCGAGGCGTATGTGGAGTCCTCCCGGGCGTTGGCGGTGCGGGCCGCGCAGAAGAGAGGCCGCTACGAGAAGCTGCCCGAGATCCGCGTGGTTGAACATGTCACCTGCGGGCTCAAACCCGTGGTGCGCTGGCGCGACCGCAACGGCGCCGTGGGTGAACGGGAACTTGACAGGCTGACGGTGGCTGACCGGATGCTGCTGTTCGCCGAGGGGGCGCGTGGGCTGGAGCCGTTGTGGTTGTGGCTCAACGAGCAGGGACTTCCGTTGCGGCCGCATTCGTGGGAGGGCGTGTTCGCGGCGGCCAACCAGCGGTGTGCGCGAGTGCTGATTCCGCCGACCAGGATGGGCGTGGATCCGCATCAGGTGTTCGCTCCGTATGCGACACCGCATTCTGCCCGGCACAGTTTCGCCCTCTACATGTTGGTGGTGCTCAACACCCTGATGGATCAGAAGCTCGGGCTGAGCGCCGAGGAACGGCGTGACTTCCGGCAGCTCTACGGTGATCCGTGGTTCCTGGTGCAGCAACTGCTGGGCCATGCCTCACGGGAGACCACGGTCGAGCGGTACCTGACCCCGGTGGCCGATCTGCAGTTGCGCTCGATGCTGGCGGGTGCGGCGGAGCCCACCGCAGCGCCGATGCCGGAGCTGGACGCCGTCTTCGCGCGTGTCGCGCGGGAATCGGTCGGTATTCAGGATCTCGATGACCGGATGCAGCACGGTTCGGGCGGTGCCGGGTGAGCGCGCGCGGACGCCGGGCCTCACTGCCGCCGGTCGATCACGCTCGCCCGGAGTATCTGTCCAACGACGGCCTGGTCGTGCACCACTACAACCGGGCCGGGCGGGTCAAGCACTACGACTTCACCGTCCTGCCTGTCGCCGAGCCGATGCAACGATCGCTGGCCGCGTTGTTCGCAGCCGGGTGCGTCCCGCATCGGTGGACCACCCACGAATCCTCGCAACGAGCCTGGTTCGCGGTAGCACCGTTCGCGCAGTTCTTGTCCCATCTGCAGCATCCTCCCCACGACCTGGACGAGGTCACCGTCGACGTGGTGGTGGCCTGGCGTGCGCATTGCAGCAGCACGGGCATCAGCCTGCAAACAATGCAGCGGGTCACGCGCCTGTTGCGCGACGATGCGCGGTTGCAAACCGGCCGGGTGGCCGATGAGCTGGCGCGGCGAGTGAAGACGCCGAAAAGCACGGTCCTGTCCTACAGCGAGGCCGAGTTCGACCGGATCCAGACTGCGGCCCGCCGCACCTTCCGGTCCGCGTTGCTGCGGATCGAGGACAACGCCCGGCATCTGGATCGCTGGCGTGCCGGCGAGTTTTCTGAGCGCGGTCGGGACTGGGTGATCGGCGAGGCACTGAATGTCTTGGCCCGTACTGGGGATGTGCCGCGCCATGCCGGCCAGGAGAAGCGCAGCAGGCGGGTGCTGGCCCGATATCGCACGGCACTGGGCGGTAACAGCGCGGCCTTCACCTGGCAGCGACTGTTCCTGTCCCGGTTGGAAGCGGTGGCGTTGGGCGTGTTGCTGCTGGCTCAGTACGGCTGGAACCTGTCAGTGATCGCCGGGGCCGCCGTGCCCCGGGCACTCCCGGACCCCGGCGAGGACGGGAACCCAACCTACCGGATCCCGCTGGAGAAACCGCGACGCGGTCCCGTCGGCGCGTACGAAACCCGCAACGTCACTGATGATGGGGCCGCTTCGCGCGGGCGCTTGATAACCGAGGCGCTGCGGGCCACGCGATTCGCTCGCGCCATTGTCGAAGACCTCACCCCTGGCACCGACCGGCTGATCGTGTGGCGCTGTCACCACCCGACACGCCCTGACGCCCACTCCGACCATCACCCACCGGTGGGTCCCTTCCGTTTCGGCATCCCCGACAACGCCGCGCTGGAGTGGGCCCGGACCCACGGATTCGGGGAAGCCCCGTTTCGGCGCGGGCGACGAACCGTGATCGCATTGGATCGGCGAGAGCCCACTCAACATTCCCAGGACACCCACGACCGGCACTACGCCGTGACGGACAAGCATGTCCAAGAGGAAGCAGTCGAGATCATCGCCGCCGGAGCCCAGGACGCGAATAACCGTGCACGCAGCGCGGTACTTGTCGCCGAACTGCGCGACCAGCCCACCCCGGGAGACACCGAGACCGCCACCGCCGACTGCGGCGACTTCGACCACAGCCCATTCGCCGCCGCCGATAGCGGGTGCGGCGCCTCATTCCTGTTGTGTCTGGCCTGCACCAACGCGCACGTTCATCCCGGCCATCACCCGCGCCTGGCCCACCTGCACCGGGCACTGAGTAATCTCCGCTCGGTCCTGCCGACGCCCCGCTGGCACACCGACTGGGCCGACGCCCACGCACGGCTGGACGAGCTGCGCCGGACACTCGGCGACGGGCTCTGGGCCCAGGCATTATCCCGGGTCACCGCCACCGACCGCGACCTCATCGACCACCTGCTGTCCGGAGCCATCGACACATGAGCACTGCCCTCGACCACGACCCCTACCTGCTGCCCATGCCCACCCCGGCCAGCCTCGTGGTGCAACCGCACCGGGTAGTCCCCGAGCACGCGCACCTGAACTCCCGCTACGACGCCCCCGTCTGGTCCTTGGCACCGCTGATCGCGAACCCCAGCACCAGCAAACACACCATCCGCTGGAAGCACTGCCTACCTGGCTTCCGCGATGAGGTCCGGCTGCTTGCCTGGAACCTGATCAACGGGGAACTGCGGCCCACGTTCCTCAGTCGGCGAGGCAGCCACATGCGGTCCCGTCTCGGAGCCTACGAACTCCGCCACACCGTCACCGCGTGGACGCGCATGGTGACCTGGTTACAGGCCCGTGACGTGCACAGCCTCTCCCGCTGCAGTACCGGTCTCCTGCACCACTATGGTCAGCACCTGTTGGCCACCCACAGCCGCCGCGACAGCGTGCTGAAGGTTCTGGTCGCCCTCACCCGACTGTGGGCGTTCGACCAGCTCAGCGCCTACCCGCTCGGGATCGGACGACCACCGTGGGAAGACACCGGCCTCGACGACTACCTGCCCGTGACCGGTTCACCGAGCGGTGAAAACACGACCGAGCCCCTCAGTGAGCAGACGGTAGGCCCCTTGCTGGTCTGGGCGAGGAGGATGGTCGAAGACCTGGCCGCGGACATCCTGGCAGCCTGGGCCCGGCGCCAGCATCTGATCGACACCGCGAACACCACGGTCGGCACCGCGGCCACGCGCGCGGCGCTGCACGCCTATCTCGACCCGCTCATCGCGACCGGCGCGCCGATCCCCTCGACCGTCCACCGGGGCCGAGCCCTGCTCGCGCGCTCCTACATCAGCGGGCTCACCGGCGCCAGTGCCCGGCAGATCAACCACTTCGCCCGCCACACCAACCTCTCATCCCTGGTACGAACGTGCTCCAGATCATGCCCGCTGGATGTGCCCGTGACCGGCCAGATCGCGGGACGGCCATGGCGTGGCGTCCTCGACTTCACCGAGATCCCTACGCTGATGCGGCACCTGGGCACGGCCGCGTTCATCGTCTGTGCCTATCTGACCGGCATGCGGCCCGGAGAGGTTCTCGGGTTGCGGGCCGGGTGCTGCCCAGACCCCGAACCCGACGCTACCGGCACACCAGGTCGGCACCTGATCCACGGCAACGAATACAAGACCGCCACCGACGAGCACGGCAACCACCTGTCCGCAGGCGTCGAACGCGAAGTTCCCTGGGTGGCGATCGCCCCGGTCGTCACTGCTATCCGTGTCCTGGAGCGCATGGTCCCGGCCGACGCTCTGCTGTTCGACCACAACGTGCACGATGTGCGCACCCGCCCCGGCACCGGTTCCCTCGGACTGCATTCACTGCGCAGCCGCATCGACGACTTCGTCACCTGGGCCAACACCGAAGCCACCGCCCATGGCCTGAACAGAGAGATCATCCTTGCCGATCCCTACGGCAGGATCGGCACCGCCCGGTTCCGCCGCAGCCTGGCCTGGCATATCGCCCGCCGGCCCGGCGGGCTGGTCGCACTGGCTATCCAATATGGACACCTGCGCACGGCCGTATCAGGCAACTACGCTTCCCGCGGTCGGGGCGGCATTCACGAACTCATCAACGTCGAGACCGCCCGCGCGGTCGCCGACACCGTCGCTGACCTGAATGACGACCTTGAAGCCGGCGGCGGGGTCTCGGGTCCGGCTGCTCGTCGTGCGATCAAGGCCGCGGTGACCGCGCCGAGCTTCGCGGGCACCCTCATCACCGCGACCACCGCCCGCAGGTTGCTGACCAACGAGGACGCCATGCTCTACGACAACCCGCACGCCTTACTGCTCTGCCACTACAAACGCGACCGGGCACTCTGCCACCGCGACGGCGTCCGCGACACCCCGAGCCTGGATCACTGTGTCCCGGGCTGCGGCAACATCGTCCGCACCGACCGCCACGCCGAACTGCTCCGCGAACGCGCCAACGTCCTCGACACACGCGCCACCCACGTTCCCGGACCACTCGGTGACCGGCTACGCGCCAACGCGGGCAAACTCCGATCCCACGCGGACACCCACGACCACACCCGCATCACGAAAGACGACGCATGAGCCCCGCTTTCGACGAACGTGACCGCATCCTGGCTGCGATGGACCGCATCCTCAACGGAACCCCTGAACGTTGCAACGGGGCGCTGACCGTGGTCGCGCTCGCGATCGAGGCCGACGTCCCGCGGAACGCTCTCACTCAGCGCCACACCGACCTGAAAAACGAGTTCTACCAACGCATCCACGAACGCGGCGGGGTCAACGAGACCGAAACCCAACTGCGCGCCACCATCGCCAATCTCAAAAGCACCATCACCAACAAAAACACCGAACTTGCCCAACTGCGCGCCGACGTCCCCGCGCTCGTCCGGGTTGTCAACCAGCTCACCCTGGAAAACCAGCAGCTTCGCACAGCGCTCGCCGACCCGGGCGGCACTGTTCTCCCGTTCCCTCAGCACCGGTCTCCCTGACCGGGGGAGGTCGCATGCCCGACCTCCGGTTGATCAAGCTGGACGAGCCACGAGCCGCCGGACACACTGGCGCCATGCCGACCGTATACAGGAACCCGCGAGGTCAACACGCGATGCGGCAATGGTGTTCGGAAGCCTTGGCGAGCGCGGGCTTCCCACTCACCAGCACGACCTTGGACGCCACCGTCGGCCGAGTGGAACTCACCTTCGCCGGAACAGGGCGGACACAAGTCGTCATGGCGCCGGGGACCAGCTTCAACGCTGCGGTCGCTCTGCCGTGGCTGCGGGCGCTGTCGGGCCGCTGGGCCACCACGGTGGTGGACCTGCCGGGACAGCCCGGACTCAGTGACCCGCGTCGACTCGCCTATACCCGGCTGGCCTGATACGGTCGGGCGCTGAACAAGATTCTGGCGGCGATGGACGCCGACAGGGTTGTGCTGGTGGGCAATTCGCTGGGCGCCGCGGCAGCCCTGGCCGCGAACTCGCCCCGGATCGCCGCGCGGGCACTAGTCTCACCCGCCGGGTTCATCCACCTCAGCGTGGGGAGGAATGGGTAAGCCTGGCGCCCAACTTCCTCAGCGTAAATCATACCATTCCGGGCCAGCAATTCATCCACAGTGGACATGGCAGCCCGTTACTGCAGTTCGGCGTATTGATCAGGGTTGTCGTGGAGGCCGGCAAGCTCGCCGCGCTCTCCGGCAGACTCACGAGGATGTCGGCCTTGCCTTCCTCATTGACGGTCCCCCCTCCGATGAAGACCTCACCGCTTGCGTCGTCTTGGTAGTTGGGGTCGGTCTGTAAAGCGTGCCGGTCCAGATTCCCACACTCCACGACGGCGCTGGGCTACGGTACGTCTGTCGCGTCACATTCGCGCCGCTACTCACCGAGCCCGTCCGGGCGGTGGCCTTCAGCCCCGACGGCCACACCGTCGCGACCAGCAGCGACGACCACACCGCACGCCTCGGGGACACCACCGACCCCCACCACCCCAGCCCACTGGCCACCCTCACCGACCACATGGACCATGTCGGATCGGTCGCGTTCACCCCCGACGGGCGCACGCTGGCCACCGCAGACGACGACTACACCGCGCGCCTGTGGGACATCACAGATCAGCACGCCCCGGCCGTCCTGGCCACCCTCACCGGCCACGGCGACAGCCTCACCTCAGCCGCGTTCAGCCCCGACGGACAAACACTGGCCACCGCCAGCCTCGACCACAGCATCCGCCTGTGGGACACCGACGCCGAACGCGTCGCCACCCGCATCTGCACCGCAGCCACCCCCACGATCACCCCCGCCGAATGGAACCAGCACTTCCCGAACCTCACCTACCACCCGCCATGCCTCCCATAGACGGCGCGCTGCAATCCACCAACGACAACATGATCAGCTCGGTATCACCGAAGATCACGAATCCGGGCAAGGCGACCGGATCAGCCACCGACACCGCACTCGGCCCGTCACTCATCGCAACCGAAGACGGCGAATTCTCTCCACGCCATCAACGGGGTACAGGTGCGCAGTCCTGCTCATCAGCGTGATGAAGCGGTATTCCGAGAAACCGCCGCTACCAACCTCACGTGCCACACACCCTGTGGACAATGTGAAATCGCATCTAGAGACCAACAGGTCAAACCGTGCACGCAAGTCGAGCGTGAATTCTTATATCCACTGTGGATCGATTAGCGATCGGCCGCCGTCGGGTTTGGCGAGCGTCGGCTCCACCCACACTGGAACCCGGGAGTCGTAAGGTGTAGCCGTACGTACGATAGCCGCCTCCCGTGCTCCCGGCCAGGCTAACTATTGAATTACTCCGATTGCGACAGTCCGGTCACCGTAACCCGAGTGGACCAAGTTCGCAGGTTACCGCAGGTCAAAGTATTATCTGCGGTGCGTGGGTAGTGGTACCGGCGCTGGGGTATGTCCCTGTCTCCACGTCCGGCGGTCATGTCCTCCCACATCACGGCCCCGTTTTCAGACGGTGGCAGCGAGGGCAGAATTCGCACGAGTTCGCCCTGATGGTCAGACCTGGAGCAAGGTGGCCCGCCGCGTGGACCATACCTCCCTTGGGCGGGCCAGTCCGAAGCGGGCGCGATCCGACTTCGAGCTCATCGCGTTCTCTGGCGCTGTTTTCGACCGCCGCCGCAGGACCCGATCCCGCAGCCACAGCCAGGAAAGCGCTTTTAGTAAGGGCGGACAACAGGTTCAGCGTTACGGATTCGCGCTGTAGAGGTGACCGTGGTCGGTCATCGCCACCGCGGGCATCCCGTGCCGGGCAGCCTCGGCGAACAGCGGGGCGATCTTCGCCGCACCGTCGAGCATCGAGTATTCGGTGTGGACATGCAGATGCACGAAACTTCGCTCGCCTGACGACCCGGCAGGCGAGGCGGAGCGCACCGCCGAGTGCGGCTGTGGTGCACCGGCCGAGGCTGACCGGTCGGTTGGCGCCTGGTTCACGGCCCGACTCTACGTCCGGGCACCGACACTTCCCCGCGCTCGCGACCCGGCCGGCCGTTCCCCGTTGCCATCGTTCCTGCTCTCACGCCCGCCGCGGCGGGTTCATGCCGCGCTCGCCCCACGGTCACCACGGTTTCCGCAACGCTGGTGCCTGATGGTGGAGCAGTGCCGGAACCCCACGTTCGTCCAACATCGGTCCAACAACGGGCGTCCACGCCGGCGGCACAGCCACAACCTAGGAAGGGACACCGACGTGACCATCATGACCAGCACTATCAGCGCAGCGACGATCACCTGCGACCAGTGGCGGCTGCAGACCGCCGGCTCCACCGAGGTCCTGGACCTGCGGGTGGCCACCGCCACTCACCCAGGTGACCAAGCGGTCAACTGCGACCAGGTGGCGGTGGAGTACTACGCGACCGGGGGCACCGTCGCGATCGCGCTTCTGGATGGCAAGGGCGCCGACCCGGCCACGGCGCACAAGATGCACGTCTGTGCCAGCGCCGGGGCCGCGATCGGCGCCCGGCACGGTGCGCTCAACGGGCTGGCCACCGCCGGGGCGATCGTGGCCGATCCCGGCCGGGAGTTCGTCGACTGCGACGGCGTGGGCGCACTGGCGGTCGTGCGGCCCGGCTCCCCGAGGGCGCTCGTGCACGTCGGGCGGGCCCTGCGAGCACGAACGCCACGAGCAGCGGGGTCACGGGGCCGTCGTCCGGGTTGCCATCGTGGGCAAGATCATCGCGACGGCTCCGTCTCGACCGCGGTCCTGATTCGCGCTCAGCGTCCGCGCGAGACTTCCACACGAGCCGCTGGACCTTCTGTTCGCCGCTCCGGGCCCACCATCGGCCAGTCTCGAGCTGGTCGTTGCTTCGGCCCAGGCCAGACCATTGACAAGTCCCTAGACAACCCGTTGATCTTCGGACGATCGCGCCGTCACTGGCTTCCGCAGCCGCTCGTCCATGCAATCCGGGCTGCACCGGCCGTAGCCTCCACGTCGGCGCTGCCAGGCACAGATGAAGGAGATCGGTTCCCCTCCACCGGGCAGCAGCATCGGGACGTCCAGCGATCCGATACGCGTGTTCACAGCCATAAACACTAAAGGTCCATGTGGTCATATCGTTCGTGGAGTGACCGCTTGCCACGGAATGACCGGTACAAGCGGGGCAACCTATCTGCGCGCGTACGTATCGTGAACAAACTGCCCAAATTTGCAGGTGAATACGACTCGACATCTTCACGTATTCGGTGCGTCAACCTGGATCCAGCGAGGGACGTTTGTGATCTTGGCGTGATTGTTGATCTTGTTTGCCTGGCGGGCGTGCGGGGTTGCCGGCGTCTCACCGTGCGTGTCCACTGTGGAGCAGATGCGGACGCGGGAGCAGGCTGTTCGGGTTCCCGGGTGGCGATGAACAGTGCGGTGTGGCTGTCGTTTCGGGATCAGTGAATGGGAAGGGTGGAGGATGACTTTTCGGCCGGAGCGGGTGATACGGGCGGCGATATGGATGACGTGGCGGTGGAGGGGCACCACTGCGGACCGTGGCGCGGAAGACGCTGGCAGCGCAACCCGCGGCGCGGACCAGATTATGGCGAGGACGGCGTGGGTACGCCAGACGGTGAACCAGGCGGACCGCAAGTGGGCCAGAGCGGAGTCGCTGAGGCTCGCGAAGAGTGGTGAGCTGGATAGATGAGCTCGGTTGGCCGCACTTGCGCTCCTCCCAGGACTCTTAACTCCACATCGTCGCGTATCCGCTCGTCTGCGGGTTCCGGCACGGCAGGAAACGAGTTTGGTTACCTATGGAAGGCTGCGGCACAGATGCTCTCCCCCGCACCACTGCGCGTTGGCGTCCCGCCGGGTGGAATCTGTGGACGAGGATGTCGGTCGTGCTCCTGCTGCCGGCGGCCGTCGCGCTCAGTTTGGCCGGGGCTCGAGTGCAGGCCGAGTTGGCGCAGGCTGACAAGCTCAGCGCGATGCGCGACCAGCTGCCCGTGCTGCAGGATGTGGCCGACTTGGCGAGGCTTGTCGGTGAGGAGACCGCCGTACCGGGAAGCAGCCCGAACAGCAGAAGTGTGCCCGCCCAGGTCGACGCGCAGGCGGCGGTGGTCGCCGCGCGGGTAGGCGTCGCGCGAACCAGCGCGCGTGCAGACCAGGACGTCCACGACGCACTTGGTCAGCTTGGCGCGCTTCGGAGTGTCCAGGCGCGTGGCAGGGACGTGGTGCTCGAGACCTCGCGTTATTACGGCATTGTTTCCTTGCTGAGCGGCGTTTTGCCTGGAACGGTCAGTGCTGCCGGTGATAGTGGCCTTGATGCTTACGCCAATGCCGCCGCGAACCTGCTCAAGCTGCGGTGTGACCTGGCGCGCCAACAGGCTCTGCTCCGTGCCGCCACGCAGGCGACTCCCGCCAAGGTCACGCTGATCGCCGCCGTTAGTCAAGTGGCGGCGAGTGTGGCGGCGACCAGCGACGAGGTTGTGCGCACTCTGCCGGCCAACCTGGCCCCCCAGATTTCTGAGGTCGCATCGGCGGCCGCGGACCGGCGAACAGCACTGGAGAGAGTGCTCAGTGGTGAGGCGATAGACCTGGCAAGCATGATCGGGCCAATCAGGACCGAGCTGAACGCGCTCGGGGAGATCGTCGGAGGTGACCTGGGCTCGCTGTCGGCGCGCCTCGCGGACCTGACGAATCAGACCCGCTCGGACGCGCTCCGGGATGCCGCGATGGTGCTCGGCGCGCTGCTCGGTGCTCTCGCTTTTGCCCTGTATATGGCGCGGTCTCTGGTACGGCCGATCAAGCGGTTGCACGCCGCCGCGCTGGCGGTAGCCCATCATCGGCTGCCGGACACCGTCGAACGGATGCGTTCGGGGGAGGACGTGGACTGGCGGTCCGTCGAGCCGGTACCGGTTCGGTCCAGGGACGAGGTCGGTCAGTTGGCGCGAGCCTTCGAGGCGATGCAGAGGCAGGCCGTGCGGCTTGCCGGGCAGCAGGCGGAATTGCGAAGGCATGTCAGCGATATGTTCATGGCGCTGTCCCGGCGCAGTCAGTCCCTTGTGGATAAGCAACTGTCGGTGATCGAGGCGCTGGAGGCGGACGAACAGGATCCGCGTCGGCTGGAGCTGTTGTTCCACGTCGACCACATCGCGACGCGGTTGCGGCGCAACGGCGAGAACCTCCAGATTCTCGCTAGGGGCAAGCCGGTTCGCCACGACAGAACGCCGCTGAGCACCGCCGGGCTGATGCGCGCGGCAGCTTCCGCGGTGAAGGACTATCAACGGATTGTGTTCGGTCATGCCCCCAGTGGGGCGGTGCGCGCCGCGGCCGCCGCCGACGTGGTGCACATCCTCGCCGAGTTGGTCGAGAATGCGACCCGGTTCTCCGCACCCGAGAACAAGGTCCTGCTCACCTCAGAGCGCGCGGCCGATGGTGGTCTGCTGATTGAAGTCGTCGACAACGGGCTGGGAATGGCGACGGAAGACGTCGTGGCGGCGAACACCCGATTGGCCGTCACTGATGCCGACCCCGAGACCACGAGGCAAATGGGACTTTTCGTGGTCGGACGGCTGGCAAGGCCATTGGGTGTCACGGTCCGGCTGCGCCAGAACTGGGACCAGCCCACAGCCACTGGCATCACCGCCAGTGTCCATATCCCCTCGGAAATCGTTGTCGTCGGAGGGCTTCCCCCGCAATCCACGGCCCCCGCGGCGGGGGCGCCAGCCCAGCCCGATCTTGATGGCATCCCGAGGCCCGTGGCCGGAAACGATATCGAGATGACCTGGCCGCGTAACGATCCGGATGCCCAGGAAACCCCATCGGTCCGGCCGGGTCCGGGTGCTGACCTACCGGCCAAGACGCCGATCTTCGATCAGCTTCTGTCTGGATGGCTCGTCGAGAAGGACGCGGCGCACGGGACGGAGGACACGGAGCGAGCCGATCATGAGCAGCCGGCGCACCTCCAGAACCGGACGGTGCCGGCAGACGCGACTCGGCGGGCTACAGGGAAGGTGTTCCCACCATCGACGAACACCCCGAGCACCGAGGCTGGCTTGCCGATACGCAAGCCAGGCGCGCACCTCGCGCCCGGAGCCGCCGCGCCGCCCACCACGGCGCGGTCGACCGCCGGCTTCCGCGATCCCGCAGTGATCCGGAGCGGCCTGGCCCGCCATAGCCAGGGACTATGGGCGGCGAGGCGCCGTACTGCTGAGTCGCCTTCGGATAGCGGTTCGGGGCCGAGGACGTGACGACGGTCCCGCGTTGCAGGAGCCGGCAGGTGCATCGCTTCGCACGCACTCGTCCAGGAGGGGACATGGAAACCGATCAACCGGTATCGCCGAAGCCGTCGCTGGACTGGCTGGTGTCGACGTTCACCGAGGAGGTCGCGGGCGTGACCCATGCGGCGCTGGTGTCCGCGGACGGACTCCTCGTCGCGGCCGACAGCCAGCTGCCTCGCGATCGAGCGGATCAACTGTCGGCCATCGCCTCTGGCCTGGCAAGCCTCGCTACCGGTATGGCTGCCCTGTTCGCCGCCGGGCGGACGGTGCAGTCGGTCATCGAACTGGAACAGGGATATCTGCTTCTGATGAGCGTGGGCGACGGCTCCAACCTTGCCGTACTCGCCAACGCGGCCTGTGACATCGGCCTGGTCGGCTATGAGATGACCCTGCTGGTGGATCGAGTCGGGAAGATGGTCGACACACCGGTTCGCCGAGACACAGCACCCGAGGCCGGGCTGTGAACGATGTCGGTGACTCCAATGTCGAACACAACACGACCATCGCCATCCCATCATTGGCGCGGCCCTACGCATGGACCGAAGGCCGCACCCGTCCCACAGCCAATCTGGCCGTGGAGGCGCTCGTCCGGACCACCAGCGCCGGCAGCGCCGTGCCCTACAACAGCGCCGATCCACGATCGGTCGTAGCCAGACTGTGTCAGCGCCCTCAGTCCATGGCCGAGATCTCGGCTCTGCTGTCGGTACCGATCGGCGTGGCCAAAGTACTGGTCAGCGATCTGCTCAGTGCGGGGCTGGTGCACGTCTTCGACACCCTCACCGAAGACACCGCCCCAGGTGCCCGAATCGGTCTACTGGAAAGAGTCCTCGACGGTTTGCACAGGCTCTGACCACGTGCACGCCCAGCACACGTCCCCGAAGTCCACAACGCGAGCGAGGAACGACATGGATCATCGAATGGAACACTTCGCGATGGGTGAATGGCTGCTGGCCCTTGCCTACATAACCTCAGCGGTGGGTTGCACCGTAGGTTTGGCGTGCACCGTCCAGGCCCGCCGTGCGGGCACAGCGCGAAGGTGCCTGCTGTGGCTCGGCATGGCGGCGTTGTCCATCGGCGGGGTGGGCATCTGGCTCATGCACTTCATCGCGATGCTCGGCTTCGCGACGCCCGGCATGCCGGTGCGTTACGACATTTCTCGCACTGGTCTGTCAGCGATTCTCGCTGTGATCGCTGTGTTCGTCGGACTGGCGGTGCTCGGCACGCGAGGAAACTTCGCGTGGTGGCGGCTGTTGATCGCGGGCATAGTCACTGGCCTCGCGGTCAACATCATGCATTACACCGGTATGTGGGCAGTCCACGTCCAGGGAACCATCGATTACGAGCCGACTCTGGTAGCAGTGTCGGTCATCATCGCGGTACTGTCGGCGGCTGTCGCGTTGTGGTTCACGGCAAAGCTTGACCTGATCATCCACCGACTGTTGGCCGGTCTGGTCATGGCGATTGCGGTTACCGGAATGCACTACACCGGCATGGCAGCGGTGCGAGTGCACCTCGCCGCGTCAGCCCCCTACCCTCCCGGTGTCGAAGTCTTCTCGTTCCTGTTTCCCGTGTTCGTCCTGGCCGGGTTCGCCCTGGCCGTACCGATCTGCGCCGTACTGGTGGCGGGAACGTCCGTCGGTGCGAGTACCGAGCCTCGCGATGAGATTCGCCGATCGGACCCGTTCGCCCGGGAATACGGGCCCTCGGTCAATGCGGACGCAACGTCGCCACTGGGGTAGGAAATCGCCGCGGTGACACGGGCAGATGAGGACCCACGATGAACCGCAAGCGAGACTGGTTCGTGTACAGAAGTAGGCGCGCCAAGGAGGAAATCTGAGGCCGCCCGAGAAGGTCCGTCCCGAGTATTGCCGTATGGCCGCCGGACTTTGTGGACTGACCTCGTGGAAGGGAATGAGACAGCTCTTTGTCAAGGGACCGGCAGGGCGCGGAGGTGAGTTACCCGGCGCGCCAACGACAGTCCTGGTCAACACGGGTCGTGCTCACCGCGGATTTTACCCTGCGAGCGCCCGGACAAGATGGGAAGTGGCCAAGATGCGTCGGCGACACGTGACACAGATCGTGATGGCCATGATCGGAGGGGCGATGCTCGACGGTTGCAGCCGCCCCCAACCCAATGCCCGCGCCGCGGCTGGTAGCGGGAGCAGTGATGAGGGTCAGCGGTGGGTCATGCCGGAGGAGGGACAGCCGCACGCACGCACCTGGATGGCGTTCGGGGCCGGCGAGGCGATCTGGACAGCGGCGCTGCTGCCGCAGGTCCGCAAGGACCTGGCCGGTGTAGCCACCACGATCGCCCGGTTCGAACCGGTGTCGATGCTGGTGCGGCCCGACGAGGCCGACCTCGCGCGCGAATTGATCGGGTCTGCGAACGTGGAGTTGATTCCCGCCCCGATCGACGATCTGTGGATCCGCGACACCGGCCCGGCCTTCGTCAAGGGCGAGTCCGGTCTGGCCGGAGTGGATTTCAACTTCAACGGCTGGGGCGCCAAACAAGCCCATGACCGCGACGCGAAGGTCGCCGAATTCGTCACCGGCCGAGCCGGAGTCACGTCGCTGCGCACCGACCTCCACTTGGAAGGAGGCGCGCTCGAGGTCGACGGGGACGGCACCGCGATCATCACCGAAAGCTGCGTACTCAACCCCAACCGCAACCTCGGCAAATCCAAGGCCGATGTCGAGGCCGAACTCGGCCGACTACTGGGTATCCGGAAGATCATCTGGCTGCCCGGGGTGATCTCCAAGGACGACATCACCGACGGGCACACCGACTTCTACGCCCGCTTCGCCCGCCCCGGGGTCGTCGTGGCCGGACTCGACACCGACCCGAAGTCGCCCGACCACGACGTCACCAAGCGACACCTGGAGATCCTGCGTTCGGCTACCGACGCTCAGAACCGCCCGTTGCAGGTGGAGGTGCTGGAAAGCCCAGCCACGGTGCGACCCAAGAGCCCTGGTGGCGCCTTCGCTGCCGGATACGTCAACTTCTACGTCTGCAACGGTGCGGTCATCGCCCCGGAATTCGGCGACGCCCGCACCGACGAGGCGGCACGCTCGACGCTGGCGCGGCTGTTCCCGGACCGGCAGGTCGCGCAGATCAACATCGACGCCATCGCCGCCGGAGGCGGCGGAATCCACTGCACCACACAGCAGGAACCCGCCCATTGACCACGTGCTCACGGTGCCAAATCCAGGGGCACACCGCCGTTTCCAACAAAACCGGGGGCAGCGCTCAGAAACTTGCGGCGCCAGTCAGGCGCGCATCGGTCGTGGGCACAGGCTCGAGTGCCGACCAGCGTCGGATGCGTCCTCACGACCTACCACGGGGTGACCGGCTGGCACTTGGGCTGCACCAGACGCCGCGAGCCGCTGCGCCGATCTCAGGAACGCGCAGCTACCGCGGCGGGGCCGCGATGGACAGCCGTTGCTGGTTCGGCGGACGCGGCCATCGTCGTGGTGCACCTCGACGATGACGACGAACGCTCCGCGACCGCCAGGACCGTCGATGCGGACACCAGGCCCAGGACATCCTCGAAGCCCACCGCCCTGGTGTCGAATGCACCTGCCGCCAGGCGGAAGGGCAGCTTCTCGCCAATGAGGTTCGCGACCGGTGTGAATGCCGCGCCCCGGGATGGCCCGCAACTGCCAACTGCGCACGGTGACCGGCATCCGGCCAATGTTGGCCACCTGGATCGCGGCGACGGCCCGCTCGAATCCGTGTTATCGAATCTGGTGTCGCCAGTTCTGTGAGGCCTTGTCGACACGGATGGTGACCAGACCGGCACCAGCGTCGTACACGCCGCCGGGGCGGAGTTCGGCCCGGACGCGGCCACCGATCAGCGCGAACGTCGCGGCCTGCCAGCCCAACGACATAGCTGACAACACGATCGCCACGATCGACAACGCGGTCTGCGTCGACGGATGGTAACCGTCTACTCCGCCTTCCACGCTGTTGGAACAGATATCGAGCTCAGAGTGATGATTTCTATATGCCGAGCTGGGATGAGGGGCGAGCAGGCTTGAGCGTGGCTGAGGTGATCCGGACCTGGTCCAAGAGACCGACGTATTCGGCTTCTGGTTGAGGCCTCGATTGAAGTCGAACACCGACCAAGTGGCCAGACCGGCCGACGCCACCGAATCGCAAAAGCCGGGCGTGAGCAACACCCACTTCGCAGATGAAAGGTCGGTGAGTCGGCGTCGGCTTCCGTTGGGCGGAGCAGGCTCCTGCCGTTCGCCGCGACGGCTGTCTCCGCCGACTGCGATGAGGAAAGGCCTCCGCGGTATGTCCGACATGTGTCCTGGCCCTTTCGTACTTCGGTACCGGCCCGTCGCGCGACTATCGTGCGTGTCCGCGGAACACCGATCCGGAGTAGACAGTGGTTGGGTGTCTGCCCCCGTGGCGTACACCGGGTCCGCGGGGATGGGGCGCTGCTCTGATTCGGCACGTCGAGCGCCATGCCACCCGCGGGGCCGACACTTCAGTCCGTTTCACGAAGCGGTCGACTGGGACTCCCCGCCGACCGCAGGAGGTTGGGCTGCCCGGTACGACGAACGCCGGGCAACCCAACATGTACGTCAATGCTGCGGACTCCGTGCGTGCGGGGCGTTGCCTCCTGTCTGTTCGTCAATCCAGGTGGTATAGGTGGTTACGTTGGTGTAGATGTGGGGCAGCTCGGTGCAGGCAGGTGTCCGTCCCCTGCTGGTAGCGCCGACGAGAACCCACTTGTCACCGTTTTTGACAAGTCCTGGGCCTCCTGAGTCGCCGTAGCAGGCGCTGGCGGTGCCGTTCTGGTTGTCCAGACACAGTTCGGTTGCCGGATCGAAGTTGTTCGTCGGCTCTTGCTGGCAGATGGTCGGTTCGGCGACGGTGGTGTCGAGTTGTTGCAGCGCGACCGGCGCTTCACCGCACCCGGGCTCTGGGCAGGTCTGCCCCCAGCCGATCTCCCGGAACGAGCTTCCCGGTTGCGGGGATTCGGTCGCGATGGCGATCGGCGCCGCCGAGGCAGGGGCTTCGACGTGGACTAGCGCGATATCCGAGGGCTTGGCCTCCCCCAGATAGTTCGGATGGATGACGAACCGGTCCGCTTTCACGACCTCGCCGCCTTGGGTGCGATCGTTGGAGTTAAGCCGGAACTGCCAATCCGCCGGTTCCTTCCCCGCCACGCAGTGCGCCGCGGTGACCAGCCAGTCGGGCTTAATCAGCGAGGCACCACACTCCTGGTTGCCGTCGACTGTCTGCATGCTCGCCATGAAGCTATAGGTCTCCGTGGCATCGGCTCCGCCAACGATATCCGGTCGCACGGGGCCGTCCGCAGCGGCAGCCGCGGGAGCGAACCCGACGGCCACGGCCCCGACACCGAACACCGCGCCTATGAACGTTCTGATCCTTTTCACTCTTCATTCCTCCTTCTACTCGCTGTACTTCCCCGGATGGTCCGGTCAGCACATCGACGAGAAGCTGTTGTCGGCTCGCCATTACATGATCGACAAGCGCGCTCATCACTGGTTCCCGACGCCGCCGCACTGCCGAGCCGGCTTGCAGTATTTGCACCGCCAGCGCCTATCCACCCGGTGCTGTTCAGCAACACCAGGACGGCTCCTGCGAGACGCACCAAGCACTCACGCTGCCACCGCTGCGCGGTCGCCCGGTCCCCCGGCAAATTCCTCCGCCGCCAGGTCCTCGGTCAGGGCGCGGAGCGAATCATGCATCTGCGACCGCGTCAACGTCCCGTCCGACCGCACGACCTTGGTGTCCCGCGCGGTATCGTTCCGGCGACCCCTGCCGTCCAACCGTTCGAGCGACAAGCAGATCGCAGTAGGCGCGAGTACACCAGTGCAGATCGACGGTGAGCCAGCGTGCACTGACCACCAAGGTCTCTGCGGCCTGCTGTGTCCTGGGTGTCAGCTGCGACCGTATCCCGGGGAGCTCCGCTACATCGCCGGTGGCAAACAATTCCGCGGCCGCGCCGAGTCGTCGCTCTGTGTGGCTTGTCGGTGCGTGGTCACCGAGGACACGCACCCTGACACCTCATACGGCGCACGTGCGGCTACGGCCAGCGCGGACGCGGTGCGAGCCCTGGGGAGAGTGGCTTGCATCAGCAGATCAGCCAGGATCCTTGTGTACATAGGGACTCCTCGTTCTCACGGGTCACAGTCAGGGAAAAACAGAGCAGAGTTGGCTCTTGAGCGCGCCAATATAGGTCTTGATGCCGTTTCTCTTCAGCTGTGGATACCGTGGGCCGGGTGTTCACGACGTGTATCGCAGAGGTACCGGCGCGCTCACGTTGTCAAGTCATGCGAGAACCGCCGGTATATCGGAAACACCTGCCACTCCGGCGCAAGCACTCGCACATCATAGCTTGGTGTGGTGCGGTAAGTGTTCAGTGCCGTGAACACGCACGAACGAAATTCCGGTGGAAGCAGCCGAGCCTTGGGAGACCGGCGATGGCGAAGATCTCAGCCGACTGAGACCGAGAAGCGGCGGGCACGTGCGCGCCGCAGCAGAAACCAGCGTAGGAGCGGGCGGATGAGGTCGAGGGGTTCGGCCGGATTGCCCAACAGATGGTGGTCAGTCACTCTGACAGCCGCGCGAGATCCTCGTGGCGTTCGAGCAGCACACCGGTCTGCGTAATCATCTGCCGACCGTAGTGTACGTTGCGGCTCGGCGGCAGTTCGTCCAGGAGCTCGTGGCCGACGATCCTCCCGTCGGCAAGGAACCCGGCCAGCGGCCGAACGTTCGAACTCTCCTTGATCCATTGGAACTGCTTGAACGAGCTCTCCATCCGCGCGAGCGCGTCCGAGAACGGTTACAACTGCGCTCCGGCTCATGGAAGTCGCATTCGGCAGGCGAGTCCGCGCACGCTGGCATTCACGCTTTCGTAGCTGGGTCCTGCGAGTAGTTGTATGACCGCACAGTGGGCGTAGGGGTCGGCATGCAGAGCGTGTGGGCTAATGGTTTCGGCTTCTTGGAGATGCCTGACGGCGCTCGTTCGGCATGAGCCGATTCGCGATAACGCGGTTCCCACGAGTAGACGGAAGGAGTATTCGTCCACGGGGTCACGTTTCGGAACCTGTTGTATTTCGTACACCACTGCGGGAGTGTCGTCGAAGTGGCCTAATACTCCAGCCGCGCTTTGTCATACTTGCGCTGGCCGGCACGTCCCGCGCTGACGCGCTCGTTGCCCACGCGCCCGCTGACGCGTGGAAACGCCGAAGCTGCGGCGACGGTGCCAAAGGACCACGGATGTTCGACTGGGCCGTCGCCGAGCTGCCCACCTATTCCGACACCACTCCATCCGGCTGGGGACGCTGGCTGCTGGCCCGCCGTTCACTGACCCGAAACGGCAAAGGCAAGTACGAGGTCGCTTACTACTTATGTTGTGCCCCAACGGGAACGACCGATGACGAGCTGATTCTCGTAGCCGGAGCACGATGGGCGATCGAGGATAGTTTCCAGACCGCGAAGACCGACGTCGACCTCGACCAGTACCAGGTCCGCCGCTACGACGCCTGGTACCGGCACATCACCCTTGCCATGCTCGCCCACACCTACCTGGCCGTCACCGCCGCAATAGCCCCAAAAGCCCTGGTAGCGGCTTCATCCCAGTCACACTGGGCGAGGTCAAGCGTCTCCTGGCACACCAGATCACCACCCCGCTCGACCGCCTCGCAACCCAGGGCCTGGTCACACTGGCGCCGACGCCATCAGCACCGAGCCCAGCAAGCCCACTACCAGCGAAGACACGCCGTTAGAAGCTGCTCAGCACCTCCAGCCGGTATTGCGCGGCGGACCACGCCGGGGCGCCCTTCGTGGGCACGATCCGCACGTCGATCGAGGACCGGCCGACGGTGACGCTCGCCGGGAGCGCGAAGGTGTCTTCGAGCCAGCGGTGTGTGGTGTTCCCCAGAGGCTGCGTCCAGGTGCCGACCTGTCTGCCGTCGACATACACCGCGGCCTGCTGGTAGGCCGCGTTCTGGTCGCCGATCCGCAACAACCGCGCGCCCGCGTTGCGCGGATCCAGCGCCATGGTGAAGGACACCGCGCCGGTCGAAGCCGTGCTCGCCCTGGCCACCGGACCTTGGACCTGGGTGCCTTCGAAGGTCGACGTCAGTGTGCCCCGGGTCTCGCCCTCGGCGGTGTAGTCGTGGTCGTCCCGGCTGGTGTCGTTCCCCGCGTCCACCAGGTCGGTCTGGCGCATCCCCGCGTCGGGCTGCCCGTACCAGTACGCGGTGGTGCTGTACTCGGCCGGCTCGTTGTTCGCGGGACCGTGTTCGATGCCGAAGGTCAGCGCCGAGGAGAACGGCACGGCGTCGCCTGCCATCAGGCGGACGGCGCCGGTGCAGTCGTAGCGGCAGCCGTCACCGTCCAGTTTGTACGCCGGGTTCCCGGTCAGTGGCATCGCGAAGTTCGTGCCGTCGCGGAAATACCAGCCGGATTCGAAGAAGTCCTCCGTCCCGGTGCCGTGCCATTGCGGGCTGCCGACGCCGTCGACGTAGACGCGCTCGTCGCCTTCCAGATAATCCCGCCGGTTGCCGGAGGTGATGAGCCCGGTCATGCTCTGCGTGACGCCGTAGAACACGCCGCGTCCGGCGGCCTGCAGGATCGTCCAGTCCGCGCCGTTCTGCGTCAGTCCTTTGTGGCTGGTCGCGGTGAAGTAGCCGAGACCGCCGCCGGGCCGCAGACCGGCGTCGACGGCGGGTGTAGGCGCTGCGGTGACCTCGACGGTGGCCTGCGTGATCGGCTGGCCGCTCTGGTTCACCAGCTCGACGACCGCGCCCTGGCGGTAGGGCATCGGCCACCACGCGGTGAGCGCGCCGCCGTCGGTGGCGTCGATCGAGGACAGCATCGTGCGGCCGTCGAACTTGCCGAGCCCGGAGCCGAAGAACTCGCCGAGCGGCGAGTCCACTGTGGTCTTCCCGTCGAAGGTGATCCGCAGCCGGGCGCCGGACAGTACTGCCTGCGAAGCCGCCAGCTTCGCGGGATCACGCTGGTACCGGTAGATCTGGAAGCCGTTCCAGCTCTGCATGGTCAGCTGGTAGCCGTGTGCCTTCTCCTCGCCGGGGTGCTGCGGGCCGAGGTCGAGGACGTCGGTGCGCCGCCACTTTCCGTCCACTCGGGAATGCACGTCGTAGCGGAACTCGTTGATGTCGAGGTCCGACGAGACGAAGGTATTGGCGATGGTGAGTACCGATTTGCCCGCGGTCAGGCTCGCCGGGAGGTCGAGCACCTGATCCGCCCACACACCGCGCGGGGTCGGGGCACCGGTCGTCCACCGCCCGGCGGGTTTGCCGTCGACGGACACGTCGGCGACCTGATGGCCGATCGCGGGATCCGGGCGCCGGGTCAGCCGGACGCCGGTGTTGGCCGGGTCGATCGCGACGCGGAACGAGCTGTGTCCACCGGCGCCGAACGCCCGGCCGTCGTCGCGGACCCGGGGCTCGGAGATCAGCTGGGGCAGCGTCACCCGGAGCTGGCTGATCGTCCCCGGACCGCCGAGTGAGGCGAACTTCGCCGTGCCGCCGTCGGCGATGTCCGCGGTGCCCGAACTCGTCCTCGCCCGGCTCGCGGCGGGTTTCGGATCGCGGATCCCGAAGCCCCGCAAGCGATCCACGACGTCGAGTGCCCGATCGCGCGGGTCGAAGGTACGCACTCCCGCCGCGTCGGGGAACTCGCGATAGGTGACGTGGTAGAAGAGCGGGTTGTGCTGGACGGTGACCCGCATCGAGCGTTGGTACGGCATCGGGACCTTGATCACCGAACCGCCCGAGGTGTCGTCGCCGTTGCCCACCAGCGGCCAGACGAACGGCGCGCCGAGCCGTCCGTCCACAATGTCCTGGAGCGAGGAGTCCAGCACCGCTCGGCCGTCGAGTTCGACCTTGAGCTTGCCGTTGTTGACCATGTTCCCGTAGTCGCGGGTGAACCACATGCTCTCGATCTCACCGGCGCCGGTCTTCTCCGCGATCACACAGCCCTCGGCGGTGATCCGCAGGCAGCTGTACACGCCGCCGAAGCCGTCCTCGTTGCCGCCGGTGCGATCGAAGCTGGAGAACTGCTTGCTCTGCGCACCCGGCCGCAGCGCCGCCATCGCGTCCAGCGAGCGATAGACGTCCCAGCCGATCGGGCCCACCGAAGCGGACGAAGGCGGCCGGTCGGGTTGGGCGGTGGCCGGAGGTGTGCGGGATCCTACTACGCCGAGCGCTGTCATGATCGCCAGCAGTAGTGATCTGTGGGCATGGCCAGCTCTTCGGGTGTGCATCGGAACACTCCGATCGCGGAGTTGAATCATTCCAAACCCGGTTCTGCCCTTGTGTTTAGCGCGCATCCAGCGCATGTGCCGTCTCCATGCATGGCTATCGACTGAGCTGAACACTTCCTTGGACACCCCGTATCGGAAGTAGTTCGTCTATGCCGCCAACATCCGGTTGAGGATGAGCAGCAGCTCCAGATTCTGGTTGAGGGCTGGCCTGCACGTTCTGGCCTTCACCCGGCCCTTGATCGCCTAGATGGCTTTCTTGAACGTAAACGTAGCGCTTCTCCGTTCCACGTTGCGCTCCCGCGGAACGCGGTGAGCTTGTGGACACATGCAAGAAGGCGCAGGCTATGTAGGCACTTTGAGTGTGGCTATGGCAACGCGGGAATTATCGAACCAAAGGCCTTATTTGCTTTGGTGATGGCAATATTTTCGGCGCACCGAATTTTCCTATAATGGGTAATATCAGGAGCAGTGCGGGTAGCCTCCTGAACGTGGGCGGTAACCTTGCCGGCAGCGCTCGCCGCGCTCGCGACGTCACCGGCAGGCTCTGTCTTGCTGATGTAGTACGCGGCGTGAGCGGCGGCACCGGCGATGTTTCCAAGGTGGAAGACGATCTTGGAGAGGTTAGCGCTGTCGCCCGAAGCGGCATCGACTTCGGCTTGGGCGAACTTTGCCTCGTCTTCGGTAATGAGGCTGGGTTTGTAGGCGTGGGCGGCTCGGGCACGACGAGCTGCGGACCAGGCCAGAACGATCCACTGTTCATTTGCGAGAGGAGCCCGAACATCTCTGGTCGTTGCCCCCAAAGCTATAGACGAGCCGACGGCAGGAGCAGTGACAGCTAACGTGGGCGCTCCCGTAGGCGCAGCGAAAGCGACCGCGCTCACAGCCATCATTCCATGTAGACGACTGATCATGGCGTCCTTCCTGTTCTTCATAACGCACCTGGCCGTACCCACTGGACAACGGTCACCCGGAGGCAATCCTGTACCCCCAAACGGGGCACACACGGATAAAGAACACTAAAGGGTAGGGTTCCCCATGTGTCCTGAACGTGAAGGAGTTTGTGAGGGTAGGTAGAGCGCTGCACGGATGATGAAGGTATGAGCCCTCGGAGTCGCCCTACGGGGAGATGGCTTCAAAACGCCCACATCTGCATTGGTCGTACTACGACAACACCGTCGCGGAGTCGTTCTTCGCGACACTCAAAACCGAGATCGTGGCCCAGGCCTGGGCCACCCGCGACGACCCTCGCCGAGCTGTGTTCGCCTATCTCAGCCACTACAATCACGACCGTCTATATTCGATACTCGGATACCGAACACCCACGAAACCCGTCGTGCGTGACGGCGTGATCCGGTTCAACAACGAGGACTTCTCCGTCGATGCGCTGCGGGGCGTGCTCCAGCGCAGGGCGCGACACCGATTCGGCCGTGACCGCGGCAGGTGGAGCGGTGGCCGCCTGCCGATGCCACAGACACGAGAATGGCGACAGTCCAGTCGCTTCTTCCAGCTTCTCCGCACACTTCATGTGTCGCCTGCCAGCGTGATGGGACGCCCCTGAGGGGTTTTCTGCCAGGAGGATGGGCTCTGTCCCGCTCTCCCTCCGACGGTCGTGGTGCCAAACGAGTGGCCTTTCCGCCACGGTCGCCGCTACTGCCGGCGATCAATCGCTACCTTCACGGAAAGTGAGACAGAACCCATCACACTGGCAAGCGACAGTCATGTGGACCGGTCAGGGTGTCCCTCGGACCCTGATCGCCGTGGTTGAGTGCTGGGTGTCGACGCGCGAGTACACGCGAGCCACGCCCGGACCTGCTGTAAGGTACGGCGACGGCGAGTCAACCCAAGTGCAAGCCACCATGCGACCTCGGTGCGTTCGCCGAGTAGCAGGTCGCAGGTGTGCAGCACCGTACAACCGGTCGCCTCCGGCCGCGCTCCGCTGCAGTACTCGCAATCGCCGCGCCTGTCGAGCCGGTGCCGCCCCAGCAGCGCCAGCACCGTTCCTGCGAGACGCACCAGACAGTCACGCCGTTCCCGGCACCGCACGGAACCGCTGCAGCACTCTTCCTCCTCCGCCATCTGCTCGAGCAACAACTGCAGAGAATCGACCAACTCCGCCCGCCGATCGACCGGACTCCTCCGAGAGGCAAGCCTGCGCACCCACCGCGTCCAAGTCACTCGCCGACGCCGCGTGGCCGTGCACTGCCGCATCCGCACCGTCACGCCCCATTCACCCCGCACCGGCTTGGCGGCACGCACGGCGAGATCGGCGTGCCACGACCCGCCAGCCCGCTCACTGCCACCGCACAACACCACACACCCGAAGCCACAAGGCCTCCCCGCTCGCCGCATCCCGGGGCTGCCCAGCTTGGTACGCCCACAGACAGCTGGGGATTGACGCCGTGCAGCCACCACCCAGGACTTCTCTCGCGTCCCTGCACACCAGGCAGTCGCGACGCCCAGCAGCTCTCCGCGCACCCGCCGTGCTTCAGGCCACGACGGGCGGACGACCCGGTCATCGCTGAGCTCCCGCCAGCGAGGTAGCAGCGGCAGCGTCGCCGTTCGGAGGCCGGTCGATGCGTCGAGTACGCCGCAATAGCCTGCGGCCCCACGACGACATCGCCCGGCGGGCAGGCTTCAGCGCGAGCACCCCAATGCGACGTAAACGACGCGTCTGTCTCGGAGTGGGTCTGGCGTTCTCCAGACCGTCACCGGAACGGACGCGCGGATGAGGGCACCGAGGGTGCGGGTTCCCGGCCATGGCCACCGTCGCATCGCTGGCCGCCACGAAAACGTCGACGGAACGAGCCACCGTCAGCGGGAACATCAGATGTGATTCGCCACGGTTCGACAGCACGTGCACGCCGAGATACAGGCCCGCGCCGTCGCAACCTCGTATCGCATGTCGCAGCATTAACTGCAATGATTCATCATCTAAATTCACGGTGAACCTTTCGGCGAACGTCTGCCGTGGAGCAGCGTCGACCCAAAACAGTCCAGTCCGGCGCTGCTGCGGGGGGTGGGGGGATAGCTGTGCGCCTGGTCCTATGCGCACTCTTTGTGCGACTGTGTGCCCGAACCACCACTGTCAACTCAGGTGCCGTCGCTATGACAACGGGAACCACCGTAATGGCACATCCCGGGAGAGTGTTTACGCCGGTGAACACTCCCGTCCCCTCGTATTCGTCCTGATGCGACCCATGCAGCTGCATCGCCCCTGTCGCTACACCGCCATTCGTCACACACCCTTCAGTCGACAGGGTTTGTCAGGACTACGTCTTTCGGCGGAAACCTCAAGCATTCGGGCGGCTTCAGCACGTCCGACCACCACCCAACACGCCTCCTCGCTGCTCGGTCCCCGGGAGCCGCCAATGCCAGTCGTCGCAGATGGGCTGATTCGTCCGGCACCTCCCCGCGGAACCGTGTATGTCACCAAACCGGGACGCCGTCGGCGCCGAATGCCCAAACATGCAGAACGCCAACGATGTTCACTCCGAATTCTCGCGGCAAAGAAAACCTGAGGCACCGGGAGACGGACACCAAGACCTGGTGTGAGCTGCGAAGGTATGCCACACTGGCTCGGCTATGCGCACACCGGCGACCGCACGGTCGCGACGCCGTTCCGTGATCAAACGCACACAGCACAGTCACAGTAGACCCGTTCGCTCTATTCTCCCCAGAATGGAATCTGCTTATGGTCGATGTCGTGCCGTCACCTTCCGGACGCAGTCCCGCCAGTGAAACCTTCAGCGATATCGGACAACGCGTCCGGTTCTATCGACAAATCAGAGGACTGAGCGTACGCACCGCCGCGAGGCTGGCAGGGCTCTCGCCCGCGTTCTTGTCAACAGTAGAAAATGGCCACCGGAACCTCGACCGAGTCTCACACATTATCGCTCTCGCCGATGTGCTCAACGTTTCAGCCGCCGACCTGGTCGGTGTGGACTTCCTGACGCAAACACGGCAACAGGGCGGAATTTCCCTCGACGCCGCGGCAGACCGGCTGAGGTTGACACTTATCGCGGCACCGCTATCCACCCCATCGGATTCGGCAAGCGTGACCGACATCGACGCTCTCAACGCCTATATAGGCCATCTTCGCACTCTCGTCCTGGAATGCCGTTACAGCCAGGCGCTGCATCAGCTACCCGATCTGATCCTCAACATCCACAGGCTGCTGACATCCCGGAAACACCCTCAAGAGAACGTTCTCCGCCGTCTCCTGGTGACGGTCTATCAAGACGTGTGCACGGAGGTCCTCCGAGAACTAGGGTACATCGACCTGTTGGTACTAGTTATCGAAAGGTCCAGTACGCTGGCGCGCGAATCCGATGACCTCGTCCTTCAAACAGTCTGGTCATGGCAACAGGCCCAACTCTGCACACGCCTTGGGCTCTACGAGCAGGCAGCGGACGTCGCGCTCGACGCCGCAACCCAATTATCGTCAACGTCCCTGGGAACACATCGCACGAAAATCATGTACGGCAGGCTCCACATCACGGCGGCTCTCGCACATGCACGTCTCCGTCCCCACGCCGACGCCGTCGCCTTTGACCACCTCGCCGAAGCACGGGAAATACTCGGCTGGCTGGAACCGCGGCCCGACGACTATCCTCGCCTCACCCGCACCTCGTTCCTGTTGAACAATCTGGAACTCGTGACCGTGCTCGGGCACTTCGACGCCGCACCCGTGGTCGCGGAAAAGATACACGAAATCCGGAAGCACAACCCCGTGGACGAGTACTCGTTTCACCTGCTGGTGGGAGCTGCGCTCGCGCGACTACACGCACAACAACCGCAAGCCGTCACGCACCTCCAGGACGCCGAAGCCCTCAGCCCGCACACCCTGCGCGCCGACCCCTACGCCCGTCGCGCCATCGCCCATCTGCTCACCGAACCCGGCTACGAAAGTGTCAACGCCACCGTGCGCAGCCTCGCCTACCGGATGCGACTCATCTGACCGTCGCAGGCGCCAGCACGTCAAGGACGCCGCAGAAACGGCTCCATCCCAGCAACGGCGCGTCGTATGGTGTCTCGACAGGGAACTCCGTCACCTCGGCCGAGACAGCCCTATGACTGATCGGGCCCAGTCTGGCTCCACGTTCCTAGCGGACATCAACACGCTGACTTGACAGGGAACGCGCCGCCGATGAGGATCCGGGTGCCGTCGTCGACCTCAAGCAGCCGTCCGGCGGGGATGGCGCCGAGCTGGTCGAGGTGGGCGCGCAAGAACTCCACGGGGTGGGTACCGGGGGTGATGCCGGTGGCCCAGTGGTCGGCGGCGGTGATCTCGAAGGCGCTCATGCCGGGCAAGGCGGGCGCGGTATGGCCAAGGGCGAGGCCGGGCAGATGCTCGGGCCGGGTCCGGGCGGCGGCCCCGGCGGCCCAGAGGTCCTGGCGCCGGTCGGTGTGCCGAGGCGTGAGACCGCTAAAGGTGCCGGCGGTGGCCAGCGCCTCGGCGACGGGGGTGGCAAGCGGGATGCGTTCGGTGAGGTCGCCGATGCTGGCGTAGGGGCCGTTCGTGTCGCGGTCGGCGACGATCCGCTCCGCCAACTCGGTGCCGACGGTGCGGATCCCGGCCAGTCCGAGGCGGATCGCGACGCCGCCGGTGCTGCCCGGGTCGGGTTCGAGGGTGGCGTGCGGTAGCGAGAGGTTGAGGTCAGGCTCGCGGGTGATCACGCCGTGGCGGCGGGCGTCGGCGACCAACGATTGGGGTGAGTAGAACCCCATCGGCTGGGCACGCAACAGCCCGGCGCAGAACGCCGCCGGAAAATGCTCTTTGAACCAGGCGCTCGCGTAGACCAGCAACGCGAACGACATGGAATGCGCCTCGGGGAAGCCATAGCCGGAGAAAGCCGAGATTTGCTCGAAGACCCTCACCGCGACATCGCGGGGCACCCCGTTGGCGGCGGCACCCTCGAAGAACCGCTTCGCGAGTCTCCGCATCTTCACCTCCGACCGTTTGGCGCCCATGGCACGCCGCAGCTGGTCGGCCTCGGCGGAGGTGAAGCTCGCGACGTCGCGGGCCATCTGCATCACCTGCTCCTGAAACAACGGCACCCCGAGTGTCCGATCCAGACTGTCCGCGAGCAGCGGATGCGCGTGCTCCCAGCGTTCTTCGCCGTTGCGGCGGCGGATGTAGGGGTGCACGGAGCCACCCTGAATGGGGCCCGGCCGGATCAGCGCGACCTCGACGACCAGGTCGTAGAACTTGCGCGGCTTCAACCGCGGCAACGTCGCCAGCTGCGCCCGGGACTCCACCTGGAAGACACCGACCGCGTCGGCGGCGCAGAGCATGTCGTAGACGGCCGGGTCGGCCAGGTCGAGGTCGCCGAGGTCGACGGTGCGGTCGTGGTGGTCGGCGACCAAATCGATCATGTAGCGCAGGGCGGAGAGCATCCCGAGCCCGAGCAGATCGAACTTCGTCAGCCCGATCTCCGCGCAGTCGTCCTTGTCCCACTGCAACACCGACCGATCCTTCGCAGTGGCCCATTCGACCGGAACGATTTCCGACACCGGCGTATGCGCCAACACCATTCCGCCGGAATGGACGCCGAGATGGCGGGGTGTGTCCTCCAACCGCGCAGCCAGCGCGATCACCTCGTCGGGGATGCCGTCGCCGGGGGTGTGGTCGGCGAGGCCGCGCCACCGGTCGACCTGCTTGCCGAACGCGTCCTGCTGCCCCGGGGCGAATCCGAGGGCGCGAGCGGCGTCGCGGACCGCGGAGCGAGGCCGGTAGGTGATCACGTTCGCCACCTGCGCCGCGCAGTACCGCCCATGGCGTTCGTAGACGTACTGGATAACCTCCTCACGACGATCGGACTCGATGTCCACATCGATGTCCGGCGGCCCGTCCCGCTCCGGAGCCAGGAACCGCTCGAACAGCAGACCCCAGCGCACCGGGTCGGCATGGCAGACCCGCAACGCGAAACACACCGCAGAGTTCGCCGCCGACCCCCGCCCCTGCGCCAGGATCCCGCGTTCGCGGCAGAACCGGACAATGTCCCACACCACCAGGAAATACCCCGCGAACCCCAGCCCGCCGATCACCCGCAGCTCGTGCTCCAGCTGGGCGTAGGCGGCCTCAGCGTCGGCGCGGGGGCCGTAACGGTGGGCGGCGCCGTCGAGGACGAGGTGGCGTAAGTAGGTGTTCTCGTCAGCGAACCCCGCGGGCACGGGGAAGGGCGGGAGATCCGGGGCGATCAGGTCGAGATCGAAGGCGACCTCGACACCGAGCTGGGCAGCACGCCCGACCGCGCCGGGGAACGGAGCGAGATGCTCGGCCTGTTCCGCACCGGAGCGCAGAAACTGCGTCCCGGCCGGCGGCAGCCAGCCGTACATGTCCTCTATCGACCGGCGTGCACGGATCGCAGCTGCCGCGCAGAAATGCTCCCACTCGTCCGGGCTGGCGTAGTGGACGTTGTTGCTGGCCACCGTCGCCACCCCGAGATCAGCGGCGATCCCGGCAAGCACCCGGTTGCGCTCGTAGTCCAGCGGCATGCCATGTTCGATCAACTCCGCGCGCACATGCTCGCCGCCGAACCGGTCGACCAGACTCCTCAGCGCGGCTGCCGCGTCCGCAGCACCGGTTTCCGGGTAGCGGCCTTCCAGGGGCTGGCGGACCGCGCTCTTGCGGCACCCCGTCAGCACCACGACATGGCCACGCAGCTCCTCGACGACCTCGTCCAGGTCGTAGACCGGTCGGCCTTTCTCCCCGGCCAGCTGCGCGCGGGAGATCACCCGGCACAACCGGTGATACCCCACCACGTCCCGGGCGATCACCAGCAGATGCTCACCCGCCGGGTCCGGCACCCCGCCCTGCGGGGCGTCCAGACCGAGGGACAGCTCGGCACCGAACCCGGCCCGCATCCCCAGCTCCCGCGCCGCCGCGGCGAACCTCACCGCCCCGTACATGCCGTCCTTGTCGGTCAGCACCACCGCGTCCAGCCCCAGCCGCACCGCCTCCTCCACCAGCTCCTCCGGCGCCGACACCCCATCAAGGAAGCTGAAGTAGGAGTGGGCGTGCAGTTCGGCGTACGGGACACGGATCCCCGCCCCCGCGTCGTCACGGCCCCGGCGAACCGGCATCCCCGCAGGCGGCGCGTAGCTGCCGCGTGTACGCGACCACGCCGGGGAATCCCCGCCATCACCCGGTGTTCCCGGCGCGCGGCCGGACGCGATCCGCTCCAGTTCACTCCACCGAACTGGCGGGTTGTCGAATTGGAGAGACGGTCCACAGTTGACCGTTGACCACTCGTAACCCAACGCGCACACACCATCCCCGCCGTACCAGGAACACCACGGGGAAGCCGATGGCAGCCTTCGACCCCAGGGCTCGAAGACACATGGTCGTCGCCCGTGGCGTAGGTCTCGCCGTGTTTCGACGGTGACCCGGGCGCTGGGAGGGGAAGGGCTCGCTCGGTCTGGAGGCGCTCAGCGCGATCGAACTATAGTTCGATAACCGAACGGCCGATAGGTGACGTGCGCAACGTCCATGTTGTGTCTGTGAGCCGTATCTGTCACTTGTGAGCGGAAGTTGTCACCGGTCGAGGTTTGGTGAACAGCTCGTCTGCTGCTGTGCGTCGCCGGGTTCGATTGCTGTGCAAGCAGCACGACCGGTCGGTGTCCCGTCGCGGAGTCGCCCCATCCTGCGCTGGACGCTGCGCGGAGGATGTGGGGTTCGGGCTGCTCCTTGTCGAAGTCGTTGCCTGCCGGGCGGATCGGCGTCAGTCGCGGAGTTTCCCGAAGAAGGCGCGGATGTCGTCGACGAACAGGTCGGGGACTTCGAACGCGGGGAAATGCCCACCCTCGGTGTGCTCGCGGAAGAAGGCGACGCTGTCGCCGGCCCCGAGGACCTTGCGCACGAGTGGGTCGCTGTAGAACAGCGACTGACCCTGGGGCACACCCGAAGCCCCGCCCCAGCCGGTGTTCTCAGCGTGCGCCAGTTCCCAGTAGAAGTCGGCCGCCGCGGGCCCGGTGCGGGTGAACCAGTAGAGGCTGGCGGTGATCAGGACATTCTCACGGCTGATCGGTGTCGTGGGGTTGGCCCACTCGACGAACTTCTCCGCGATCCAGGCCAGTTGCAGGATCGGGGAATCGGTCAGCCCCGCCGACAGGGCGTTGGGTTCGGTCGATTGCAGCACCCGGTAGCCCTTCATCTGCGACCAACGATGTTGCGCTGCTTCCAGTCCGGCGCGCTCGTTCGCGCTCAGGCCGTCGGGGACCGGGAGATCCTCGCCGGCCATGCCGAGCTGGAGCCGGTCGCCGTGGGTGTGGGCGCCGATCACCCGCTCGGGCAGCAGCGCTGCGACCCGGCCGGTCACCCCGGCGCCGATGTCGCCTCCTTCGACGCCGAAGCGCTCGTAACCGAGGCGGGTCATCAGCTCCCCGAACGCCAGCGCGGTCCGCTCGAGATTCCAGCCGCGCGCGGAGAGCGGGCTGGAGAAGGCGAAGCCGGGCAGCGAGGGAATGACCACGTGGAACGCGTCGGCCGGGTCACCGCCGTGGGCGCGCGGGTCGGTCAGTGGCCCGCTCGCTGCGAGGAACTCGACGAACGAGGTCGGGTAGCTGTGGTTGAGCAACAGCGGCGTGGCGTTCGGCTCGGGCGAGCGCAGATGCAGAAAATGGACAGTTTGCCCGTCGATCTCGGTGCTGAACTGCGGATAGGTGTTCAGCTCGGCCTCGTGAGCCCGCCAATCGAACCCGTCGGCCCAGTAGGCGGCCAGCTCGTGGAGGTAATCGGGGGCGATGCCGTGGTCCCGGTCGGAGCCGACGCCGGGCACCGGGTACGGCGATCGGGTGCGGGCCAGACGGTCCCGCAGATCATCGAGATCGGCCTGCGGGATCTCGATCCGGAAGGAAACGATGTCAGTACTCATGAAGATCAAACTAGGGCTCACATAGGTCAGGAACTGTCCTACATCACCCGATCAGGACGGTGTCGGCCGCCACAACCTCACCGCGAGGTCGCCGCACCAGCGACCGGTGGCCGGTGGCCGAACACGGCCTGGAGACCTCAGGTGCCAGTTCGAGCCCACAACTGGTGACAAGCGTCGTTCACACCGCCGCGCGACTTCCCTAGCCGGATGCCGATCTTGGTGACAGGCACGGCGCACCGTCACACATGTCACCAGTATGCAGCACCGCAGCGATCTGTTCCGGCGCTCCCGTCCGGCCACCTTGACCGGAAGCTGATATCTGCCAACGACCAGGGCCGGAAACATCCGTTCGAGCGACCGCCTCAGAGGTAGCGGGTCGTGTACGGGCCGTATCGTGTGCGGTGAACAGTGAAGTGACAGGGGGCGGCCATTCGAGTGCGCACGAGCGTCGAGTTGTCTGAGGGAGATCGGATTGCCACACAACGAGGAAGCGTGGCTGACCGAACTTGCTCAGGTGATCGCGTACCGATGCCCGCGATGTCTAGGGCCGCTGAGCGCACCGCGTGACGCCACCGCACCGCTCATTTCCGCAGCGCACGTGTGCCCGGGTTTCCCGGTAGCTGTGCGTGTGTGTCGGTCGTGTAGGAGTGAGATGCGCTCCGTCAAGCTCCTGTCGTCCGGTCGTTCCGAGGAATGGCCGCTGGTGTCGTCACGCCTCGGGCCCCGCCAACTCGGCCGTCGTCCGCTCACCCCCACTAGCTTGCGGGCAACGTTCATGATGCAGGGACTGTCCATTCCGGACACCGTGATGAACTACCCGGACGATCACGGCGCGCAGGCCTTCAACATCATCCTTAGCGCGGGTGCCGCCGGAGCTGCCACGGCCAACATCGCCCAAACCCTGGGCGTCGCACGTTCCGTCCTCACCCAAGTCCTCTACCAACTAGCCGCCACACGTATCGCGAAGATCGCGCGCGGACAGGACGGCCGCTGGAGGAGAGTCACCGACCATCCGCAGGCATAATCTCCTGCGAGACAAACTCGCCTGGTCGCGCCCCTCGTTGGCCGTGGCCCCTCACCAGCAGCTCGTGGCCGAACCTGGCGGAAAGCTGGATCGCCGAGCTGACCAACCGCAAATTCCGCCAGTCGCGGACCAACAGCAGCATCACCGAAGCTTTGAGGTTCCCCATATTTGCCGGACACGCCAAGGTGTCCGGACAACCGGAGAAGCTCACCTATTTGTGCAATTCCCGGACGGCGTGATCGGGTTTACGGTGATTTTATGTGTTCTTCTCCGGCAGTGTTGCGTCGTTGCGCGGTGTTGGCCCTGGCGGTCGTGGTGGCTGTGGCGGGGTCGGTGACGACCGTGGCCGCGGTGCCCGCGGGCACGGTCGCGGCGTCCCCGACCGCTGTGGCAGTGCCCGAGGACATGACGTCGAGAGACGTCGCCGCGCCTCCGATCTCGCACGTGCTCGACGGGATGTTCAAGAGCACTCCGGAGGAACTGAAGAACGTCGCGGAGACAGGCTGCGCCAAGCGCTCGAATGGGGCACTGCCTCAGCGTGTCTGCAACGAGTTGACCGCCGAGCAGGCGGACAATCTGCCGGCGGACCTCGAGGCGCAGGTCGACGAGCTGGAGGAGCTGGTCAAGCAGGACCCGCAGGCCCGGGACCTGCTCACCCAGCCCCGATCCGTCACCGGCGTGGGCCCCGGCCTGGCCAAGCTGATTGGCCGGGCGGCGAAGGCGAGCAAGAGCCCGGCGGTGCGGCAGCTCAGCGACAAGGCCGGTGAATTCGCTGACTGGGCCGGGCGAGCCACCACCGCGGCCGGAGCCCTGACCACAAACACCGTCGCCGACTACGCCAAGTCCGCTGCCTACATCGCGGCCAGCTTCGCCCCCGGCGTGGGTGAGATGATGTCGCTGGTGGAAGGCATCACCACCGGCAACGTCGAACAGAGCGTCGTCGCCGTCGTCGGTCTCGCCGGCATCGCGATCGGGCTGGCCTTCCCGCCCGCCGGAACCCTCATCGCCGTCGGTGTCGCCGTCTACAATCTCAGCCAGCTCCTCTGGAGCTTCTTCGAAGCCCGCCCCCGGGACTGGATCAACGACCCGCCCGGCACCGCCGAAGAACTGTTCGAGTCCGGCGCGGACATCAAGTGGACCAGCCACGACCTCAACGGGCAGCCCGTGAATGTCGTGTTCAACCCCCGCGAACCAGTCGCCACGCAAACCCTGCTGCTGGACTCGAAATGGACGAAGCACAACCGCGACCGACAACCCGTCACCTACACCCTCCCCACCGGAAACAAAATGTTCTACTACAGCGGAATTGAGGTGCCACGGCTCGACGCTGTAGTGATCGTGTGGCAGGACGGCAAGGCCCACACTTCGACGTGCACGGCGAAGCCCTCTACTGTCGGCCAAGGCACCATCATCGTCTGCAAAGACCTGAGCGAGCGGAAGAACGATCCCGTGAAGATCGCCTTGGGCAGGAATGCGGTACTGGAAGTTCACTACCTCCTCACCGACCCCGACGAACTCTCGAAAATCTGCTCACCCAGGCCCAGGCCCTGCGCACTGCCCCAAAAAGGCAGTCACAGCGGCCTGGAGGTACTGTCCGAAGGCAAAAAGAACGTCCCTGTGGGCCTGCCGTTCCAGGTCGGTATCTCCTGATCCCGCCTCCTCCGAACGAATACGGCCGGAGGGGGGCCTCAACAGCGCAGCCGGGATTCTCCCACGCAGCGCCAGGATCTTGCAGCTGACCGCTGGTGAACGCCAGCGGGACGAGCAGGCCGGAGGCGACCCGGCACGGAACTCACGCAGGGCAACGGCCGGCCGCCGGGTCCTCAGCGCTGCGCCCTCGGCGCGTTGAGCCAAACCGTCCGCAGCATTCTATTCCGCAAGACCTGATATCCAGGGTTGCCAGTAACGCTTCCGTGAGTTCAGCCGGATTGAAGCGATTTCAGCTGGACCCCACGGCCTTCCGCCTCTGAAGATCCAGGATTGCGGCGGCTCGTGACATCTGAGTCTCCGCAGCGCCCAGCGACTCTACCGGTCTGCCGGATGCTCGAGTTCGTCGCCGAGCAAGCGTTCGGCCAGGGCGGTGTAGCGCCGCGCGGTGTTCTGCGAGATGCCGAACACAAGTGATAGACGCAGCGGTCAGGAGAGGGGTTCGTCCAGGACGCTGCCCCAGGTGTCTATGGCGTTGCCCAGTTCGGCGCCGGTGGTGGTGGCGGTGCCGAGGCGGCGAAGACGGATTTGATGTGGCCGCAGTTGCGTTCGCGTCCGGCCTTCGGTGGCTTCGGTACCGAAGGAACCCGCACGCGGCCCCCACCCCCTGATTTCTTGCGGTTGATTCCCTAAAGACCGCGTGGCCGTCGTGGCCAAAACTGGTTGCAGGCACCAAGCCGAACGAGAAGAACACAACACCGATCCGCGAAGCATCGATGAAAGGAAACCGTCATGAACAACCTGAACACCGTCGCCGTCACCGCACCGATCACCCTGCGTATCGAGGACCTGGAAACCCTCGACGCCCCCAGCGCCTGGGGTGACGCCGCCTCGTGGGGCCTCGGGTACGCCGGTGGCCTCGCCGCCGGCGCCGGCGCGATCGCCATCGGCGGGGCCATCGGCTGGGGCCTGTCCGGCGGTCACCGCTGATCCCGCCACCACTGTCCGGCACCACACCCACCCGCCGCACCGCATCCGCGTTCGGCACAGAAACACGAAAGGAACTACCACGATGAGGAACGACATCCACACCACGCCCACCCTGCGCATCGACGACCTGGAGACCCTGGACGCACCCGCGATGGGCGGGGGCGGCGGCTGGTTCAACGTCGGCGCGTTCAACAACGGCTTCACCCAGGGCTTGGCCACCGCCGCGGCGGCCGGAGGCGCCATCTACGCCTTCTACAACCACGGCTGATCCTGACCGCGTTGTGGGGGGGGGGGGGGGGGCGCGTTGGGGGGGGGGCGGGTCCGCCGCGCGCGTCCAGGTTGAAGCCTTCGGCGATCGCCTCGACCAAGGTGGACTTGCCTGAGCCGTTGTCACCGACCAGGAAGG
>NZ_JBHYIQ010000032.1:0-14119 GCF_042739895.1 Amycolatopsis sp. NPDC059021 | reverse complement strand
GCGGGCGGGCGCGTCCCCCCACATCTCCACTAAATCCCGGGCTGGGTGGGGGGGGGGGGGGGGGGGGGCCGCCCCCCCCCCCCCCCGGGGGGCCCCCCCCCCCCCCCCACCACGCAGATCGGCCGTGCACCGGCCGACGCGATCCTCGGCACCCGAAAACCGAATCAGGAGAAAGATCCCCATGCCGACCACGCTCGAAGCCCCCGCCCGCGCACAAACCACGTCCGGGGACGGCACGGGGCGTCCCGAACTCGCCGCCGACGTAATCGTGCACCCGCCGGTATCCGCACAAGGGCATTGGACGGTGCAACGAGGCCACGATCGCTACGCCCGCGTCAGCGGCGATGCCGCCCGGCTGCTGCGGGCGCTCGACGGCACACGAACGGTGGAGCAGCTGACCGTGCAGATGGGACCGGGATGGTCCGTTAGCACGGTGGCCACCGCGCTGGAGGCCTTCGCGGAGCGGGGCTGGCTGGAGGACGGCACCCGCCGCCGCACCCGCCCGCGTCGGATCGGCTTCGTGCGTCCCCTGACGGTGCAGTTGACTCTGTTCGACCCCAGCCGGATGCTGCGACGGCTGCGGCCATTCCTCGTCCAGCTGGCCGGCCGGGGCGGCATCTGCGCCGCGCTCCTCGGCGCGTCGACCGCGCTCGCCGTCCTGCTCTCACGACGTGGTGATCTGGGCCGGGTGCTCGGCGAGCCGCTGCCGCTGCCCACAGTCGCCATGGTCTTGGGGCTCGCCTTGGCGGGCACCGCGGTCCACGAGTTCGGGCACGCCGCGGTGCTCGTCGCCCATGGTGGCAGTCCCCGCCGCATGGGTGTGATGTTGTTCTACCTGGTGCCCGCGTTCTTCTGTGACGTCACCGACGCGTGGCGGCTGCCCCGCAAGCGGCAGCGGGTCGCGGTCGCGCTGGCCGGCAACGCCGCCGAAGCGATCTTCGCCGGTACGGCTGCTCTGATCAGCCTCGCACTGGGGCAGACGACAGCCGGGCAGGTCGTGCTGCTCTACGTCGCGTTCGCCATGGGCCGCAGCGTGTTCAACCTCATCCCGTTCGTCAAACTCGACGGCTACCTCGCCCTGATGAGCCACCTCGATATCCCGCACCTGCGCGACAAAGCCACCGCCGACGCGCGGTCGGCGTTCTCGCGGCACCTGTTCGGCGGGACCCGCCCCCCGATGTTGCGCCGTCGTGGCTGGGCCGTTGCCTTCGGCGTGTGCTGCATCGTGTTCCCGCTTGTCCTGCTGGGACGCGCCGCGCTGGTGTGGGCGAGCCTGCTGCCGATGTTCGGTCTCGTGGGCGCGTTGCTTGCACTCGGGTTGGTTGCTTTCCTGGTGCTACGCCTGGGAATGGCTGCCGGCCGGATGATCCGCTCGGCGCGTGCCTCCGGCGCGGCCCGCACCCGGGTCGTGGCGGTCACCCTGCTGCTGACCGCCGCGGCCGGCGCCGTGCTGGCGTTCGTGCACCTGCCGACCCAACTCAGCACCGCCTACATCACCACTCCCGGCGGGATCACCGCCGTCGTGCCCGCCGGCACAGCGCCCGCGCTGCCGGCCGGAGCGCCCGTGACATTGCATTCCGGCGGCGGACTGCTCACCGGAGGCCGGAACGGATCGGCCACGCTCGCCGACGCGCCCGCCGGCCACGCTCAGGTGCCGATGTCGGCCTTCGTGCCGGCCGCGGATATGACCACCCCGGTGCCGGTGACCCTCTACCGGCTCCGCGGTATCGACCACGCCCCGGCCGATCACGGCACCGCGGTGATCACCACCGGGTCCACACCGCTGGCCGCCTGGCTTGTCGACCACTACCTCAGCCCCGCCCTGCGGAGGATCGCCGGATGAACCGGGCCGATCAGACGTCGAACTCGGCCCCCGGCGCCGCAAGCGTCTGGCCAGAAGCGTTGTCCGAAAATTGTTGGGTAGCCAACAAAGGGGATCCCGAGCTTCTCTCGCCCGAATGGACGCCACAGTTGACCAGGCCAGGGGTCGCCCGCTGGTGATCGCGGGCCACCGGTGGTTCCCTCGGCAATGCACGGTTCGTGCCCGCCGAGCAGAACTGGGTGTGCTCGGCACCGGAGCACAGCAGTGCGAGTTCGACGGGCTCACCGTCGCGTCGGCACCAGTCGTTTCTGACGACGACCGGCCGCCAATTAGGTGCGCGTAGCCGACGGGAGTGAGGTGCGCAGTTGCCGGCGTCCGGTGATGCCCAGTTTGCGGTAGACCGAGGACAGGTGCATCTCGACGCACCGGAGGCTGACGTGCAGGTGCGCGGCGATCTGTTTGTTCGTGCGGCCGTCGGCGGCCAGTTCGGCGGTGCGCTGTTCCTGGGTAGTCAGAGAAGTACGGCGGGCTTGTGCGGGCACGAGTGGGCGGGCGCCGGTGGCGCGGAGTTCCTCGTTGATGCGCGTGGTCAGGGCGGTGGCACCGCAGGCTTCGGCAAGCGCGGCCGCGGCGTGGAGGTGGTGGGTGGTCTCGTCGCGGTCGCCCTGACCGCGGCGCACGATCGCCAGATCCAGCAACGCCGTCGCCGTGAGGTAGCGGGCGGGCGAGGCGTGCAGGGTGTTCACCGCCTGGGTCAGTGTCGCGGCGGCTTCCGCGCGGTCGCCGATGGCGCAGCCCAGTGCGTGCAGGGCGCTGCCGATGGCGCGCGCGGTCCCCCATCGACGGGCGGCGTCGAGGTCCTCCTCGGCCAGCTCACGTGCGGTGTCGCGGTCCCCGGCCGTGGAGTGGGCGAGTGCGGCGTGGTAGCGCCAGGGGAGGATGACCGGGTTGCGGATGTCCCACAGCCGGGCGCGGCGCCCGCAGTCGTTCAGGTCGGCCAGCCCCTGGTCGATCTCGCCTGTGGCCAGGCGCAGCCGTCCGCGTGCCAGCAGGATCCAGTGGTAGTGCAACAGGTGCGGGCAGGTGCCGAGCAGGCCATGGGACGTGAGCAGCTCGTGTGCCTGGTCGTACTGGCCGGAGTCCACCAGTACCGCGAGCAGTTGGCCGCGACAGTGCATGGCGTCGTAGTCGGTGTCGCCGGGGCACCAGTCGGCGAACAGGCCCAGCGCGGTGCGCAACGCGACTTCAGCGTCGGCGAGGTCTCCGGCGACGCGGGCGGCGGTGCCCCGGAACATCATGATCATCCCCGCGGTGCGGACCAGGCCGCCGTCGAGCACGACCGTCTCCATGCTGCGGCAGTAGCGTTGGACGACGCCGAGTTCGTCGGCGTTGATCAGGGGGTACAGCCCCCACTGATCGGCGGCTCGCTGGTGTCGGCCGGGGTGGGTGAGCGTGGCCGTGGCGGCGGCGACCGAGTCGTCGCGCTCGTGACCGCGCCGGGATTGGTGGAGCGCGATGAACCCCGCTCGGGCGGCCTGCAGGGTGGGGTCGGCAGGGACCAGCGTGGTCAGCCGCCGCTCCCACTCTTCGGCGTGTTCGGTGGTGGTGGCGGGCAGCCAGGTCGCCGTGAACCGGGCGTGGGTCAGTCGCCACCGCATGTCCGTGTCATCGGGATCGAGCGTCGCCAGTGCGGTCTCGGTGATGGCACGAGCTTCGTCATGGTGATTCAGTGAAATGAGCGCGGGTGCCAAGCTCAACGCCGCCCGCGCCGTCTGAACGGGGGTCGTCGCAGCCTCCAGCGCGTCCCGCAGGCAGGCCACCCCGGCTTCGAGGTCGTGCGCGAGGTGCGCTTCGCCGAGTTCGCGGAGTAGCTCGGCGCGCTGGCCGGGAGCCATCGGGGCGGTGGCGGCGTGACGCAGGTAGGTCGCAGCGGTCTCGGGGGCACCGGTGGCCAGCGCCTGGTCCGCCGCCTGTCGCAGGGTCGGCACCGCCCAGTCGGGCTCCGGCGGACCGGCCTGCAACAGGTGCGTGGCCACCCGGCTCGCCGGTGCGCCGGTCTCGTGCAGGATCGCCGCGGCGTCGGCGTGCCGGATCACGCGGGTTCCGGCGGGGAGCGCGGACAGGACCGCGTTGCGCACCAGCGAGTGGGTGAAGGCGGGCGGCCAGGCGTCGCGCAGCACCTTCATCCGCACCAACCGGTCCCATTGATCGACGACCACGGCACGATCGAGTCCGGTCATCGCGGCGGCGAGGTCGAGTGTGGCGTCCTGGCCGAGGATCGCCACCGCCGTGGCCACGGCTGCCGCGTCGGGGAAGGGGCGCAGGCGTCGTCGGAGGGATTCGGCGACCGTGGTGCCGCCGATCCCCGCGACCTCGGCGGTGGTCAGCGGTCCTGGTGCGCGGCGTTGCCTGCGGCGTACCGCGGCGAGCAATTCGGCGAGCAGGAACGGGTTACCACCGGTGGCTCGGTGACAGGCGGCGGTCACGGTGTTCTCGACCTGACCGCCCAGCGCCTGCCGCACCAGTTCGGCGGTCACGCGGCTCGCGAGGCCCTCGAGGTGGATCCGGCGGGCGTGCCTGGCCAGGTCGGCCATGCACGCTTCGGCCACGACGGGTTCGCCGGTGGTCACCGCGAGCACCACCAGCACCGGCTCGCTGGTGAGCCGTCGTGCGGCGTAGGCCAGGTAACGCAGCGACGGCGTGTCGGCGAGGTGCGCGTCGTCCACGACCAGCATCACGGGGCCGCGTTCGGCGAGCCGGAGCAGCACTCCGTGCAAGGCGTGCAGCGCACCTCCGGCCACCTGGGGCTCGCCCCGCATCTCCGCGGCGACACCATCGATGATCGTGGTCGCCATCCGGCCCGCCCCGGAGACCAACTGCTCGTGGTCGGGCTGGTCCTCCAACAGACCGGTGAACACCTGGTGGACGACCGCGAAAGGACACTCGTCCTCCAGCGGCTCGCCATGCCCGAAACCGACGACGACCCCGGCGCGCTCGGCGTCGGCGATCACCGCGCGCAGCAGATGGGATTTGCCGATTCCGGACTCCCCGTCCAGCACCGCCACCGCGGAATGTCCCGCTTGGGTCTCGGCGAGGAGTTCGGTGAGCTCGGCGATCTCCTGGCCACGCCCGTCCGCGGACCCGCTTTCCACCACCACGGCGCGCTCCCTTGAGAAACCGGCGGCACTTACGTACGCGACCCTGATGACCCGCCACCCTGGCTGCGTCGGCTCTCACCTGATCGCACGCTCCCACAGCCTAATGCGCCGCCGACATGACCGTCGTCCCACGAACGAGTAGCACCTCGACACGGTTAGACGTCGCCGGGCATGGCGGCGGTGGGCTGAGTTCGTGACCGGGACGGATCATTCAGCGGCAGGATGAGACGCACGACCAGCTCATTCACCGCGCGGAAATACCCGTCCATGCTTCACGGTCATGTTCCCCGTTGTCCGCGGCCCACACAAACTCGGCATCACCGGCTGGCGCCACCTCACCGGCTCCCTGACGGTCGGGCAACACCAGCTCCAGGTTCGCCACTCTGACAGGTAAAGCCGAATTCCTGTCCGCTCCACGCCAACGTCACCAGCAGGCGAGCGACGGTGGGGTGGGGTCGACAGGCCCGTGACCCCACCCCACCGTCTACGACGTGCCGTCAACTGGTCGTCTGGACGCTGGAGTGCGCCGCGGCCAGCCCGCGAACTTACCCAATCACTCGGCGCCGGGTCCCCACTTCAGCGGGAATGAACCGTTCACGCAGAACTTTACCCCGGGCAAGCTGGGCATGGCGAGCACCTTGCCTTTCTTGTCTTTACAAATCGCTTCGCTCACGTCCTCGGGGATGAAGAGCAAAGGACGGTAGCAGATGTCGCCGATCGCCCTGCCGTGTTTCGCCTCGCAGGTCTTCGTCGTGAAGATCGGAACGTCCGAGCGGTGGTGCGGTGCGGCGGTGGCAGTTCCGGACAAGCCGAACACCGCGACTACCGCCACAATTATTGCGCTCAACATTGTTGCCACGCTTCGCATTAGAGATCGCTCCCTAGAATCGGCCTTCGACACGCATGCAGGTGATCGACTGGGGCGAGGTCATATATACTGGGTTGTCCTCCGTCTCGACCCTCGCCGTCGACCACTGATCAGATAACCGCGTTCCTTGTATAATCGCCAGGCTTATACCGCGAAAGATGTCACATGTCGCCCGCTTGCTTGTCGGGCAAGCAATCTGCTTAAGGTGTCACAACCTGGACGTGCGGATCGCGCTACTCTTTCGTGGTCAATATCCCCCGTGGCGGTGACCGATTGTCAGCGAAAGCGGACAGTGGCCGATACACCCGCTGTCGAGTCAGGGATAACCCGTGGGTTTCGAGGTTCCTCGTCTGGACCACGTGGGTCCGATCCGCCCAGGACCAGGGCGTTCACACTCCTTTGGGTGATCATCTGTCGTGCTGACTCCACGTCAGCGATCGTGAACCGATCTCGAACAGGTCGAGAATGCGCCGATCAAGCTGCAGCCAGGGCCGGGCGGGTGAATCTGGCGGTGGTGCGGGACCCTGCGCGGGTGGCGGGTGCCGGCCAGCCCAGAGGAGGTCGCGGAGTTCGAGACCGACGTGCTGGCCGGGTTCGTGATCGCCCGCGCGTCGGCCGGGCTGGCCGACGACACGATCAGCTCGGACGTCGGTCACCGGGAACAGGTACGAACCTGGTTCGCCACACCGTTGTGGGACAGGGAACCAGCCGACGCCGATGCCGGCAATAACTGACTTGCCCGGTGTTCGCCTACCGGCCTCTGATTCGGGGAATGTGTTGCGCTGCCTCGAGTTGTCGACGCAGAGCGTCGTTGTCGAGGCTGAGCCGCTGGATCTGCGCGCAAGCAAGGTCCAGTTGTGCGCGTAGCTCCTGGTTGTCGCGCCGGAGCAGGGTGAGCGAGTCCGCGTGGGAACCTGCTTCTGGCCCGGGGCCAGTCGGAGCCGTTGCCGCATCGGCCAGGTTGTGATCGCGCCGCGTGGCGAGGGCGGCTACGACTGTGGGGTAGTTGCGGCGGAAGGTCGTGTTGGCCAGACCGAGGGCCTGGGCGAGCGCGAGGACGGAGACGCGCCCGCTGTGAGCGCGCATAGCGTCAAGGGTCGCGTGGACCTCCGCCACGGTCGGCAGGCCGATGCGTTGGCTCACGACGTCTCCATGGTGTGTTGGCCGAGCAGGCGGCGGATGGCGTTGCGTCGTTGCCGGAGTTGCTGGTGCGGGAGTGGCGGCAGAGCCGGTCGACGGTTGAGTTGCTGGTCGATGCGGTCGAGCTCGTAGGTGAGGGCCGCGACGTTGGTGTCGGTGAGTGCGACGTTGCCGCAGTCCAGCGGTCGGCACCGGCTCAGCACGGGGAGCAGCGTTCCCTGCTTCCCGTACTGCGGCTGGCAGAGCGCTTTCCCTGGGGTGAAGACGCAGGTGCTGTAGGTGCCGGGGTAGACATTGGGTTCGTGGCGGTGCAGGTAACGCCGCACCCGGGTGGGATCAGCGAGGATCATTCCGGCGTACCGCGCGTCGGTGCCGAACTGCTGGAGACGTCGCGTGGCTTCGTCGGCGGCGGGGCCGGTGAGGTGACGGTGTTCGTGGTCGGTGGCCATCTGCAGGAGTTGTTCGCCGCGGAGAAGGGCTTGCTCGCTTTCGACTTCGGCGCGGAAGCCGGAGCGGGAGGTTCCGGCGTAGCCCTCGAACATCTGGATACCGTGGTGCTTGTACTGGATGGCCCCGGCGATGGTACCGCCGGGGCGGCGGGCGATAAACCATGCCAGTGTGCGCCGGAACTGCCTGCTGGACAGCACAAAGCGAACCCCATTGACCAGTGGCACGTCGTCGTCGCGGTTGCGGGAGGCGCAGTAGTCGTTGATCCAGTCGACGAAGGCGTTGAACCGCACGTTGGAGGTGCTGGTCGTGACCACGGCCGAGCGTGCCTTGGCGCCCTGATGGGACAGTGGCGCGAGCAGCAGATCCTGTTGGGGTGGCTGGAGTTGCTCAAGAACCGCGACGGCCCGGGCGGCTGGGGCACCGATAATCCAGGTCGCGGTCGTCCCGGCGGGGTCGGGCTGGCCTTTGAACACGAGGCTGGTCAGCACCCACCGGTAGACGGCTCCGGTGGTGTCGCGCCGCGCAGTGACGCTGCCGCGGCGGATGTGCTTGAGTTCGCTGTCGCGCATTCCGGACAAGAACGCGACCACGATGTGGCACGCGGTCTGCAGATGTCGTGCGAGGACGTCGACGGACTGCGTCGGATGGAGAACGGCAATGCCCTCGAGCCAGGGACGGTCGTCGAGTTTCCCGGTGATCTTGCGGGTGAGCCAGGTGTGTTCGGTGATCCCGACCTGCTCGATCGCGGCGGTGAGCTGTTGCACCAGGGCGGGGGTGGCCCGAAACCGGTATGGGGCACAGCGGACCTGCGCGGAGATGAAGCGGGTGTTCGGCCGCCCGTTGAAACCGGGCACCGGTTCGCGGCGCGCAAGGAGGTCGCCGAGGTAGTCCGCGAGCCGGTCGCTGACCTGATCGATGTCGATCCCGGCGCCCTCGGCAAGGTCGAGTCGGTGCTGGTATTCCTCGCGGGCTCGCAGGGCCGCGAGAATGTCGGGGGCGAACTCGTCGACGAACCGCAGAGCCCAGGCCAGCAGCGGCCCGAGCACGGGTTCGGGGATCCGGTCGGTGCTGTTCTCAATACGGGTGACGGGTTTCTTGCCCCAGGCGGCGATGTAGCGGGGGTCGACGGTGAGGCCGTCGTCGAGGTGGGTGCGGTAGCGCCATAGCATCCCGACGGCCAGCCGGTATCGGCTGCGCACGGCCGCGGTGATGTCGCGTGTCGCGAGGTGCTGGTCGTAGGCGACCAGGTCACTCGCGGCGAGCGTGGCGATCGCAGGCCCTGGCGTGCCGCGGTGTGAGGCGGAGTCGGTGAGTAGCCAGGTCAGGAACCGGGTGACGCCCTGGACGATCTGCGGGACGGTGGCGATCGATTGGCGCTTCTCGCCGGGCGGCGGCGGAGCGGACAGCAAGGCGTAGCAGAGTTGTTTGACGAGCGACCGGTAGCGCGGTGGGACACGGTCGAAGTGCACGACGACGGCGCCGGTGTGGTGTTGCAGCACGGCTGGGGACAGGTCCCACGACGGGTCGCCGAATCGGGAGGTTCCGGCCACGTGCACGCCGTCGCGCAAGGGCCGATCGGCCAGGACTAAACGCTCGTCGAGTGCGGAGACGGGGTCGATCAGCGGTTCGGTCACGGCCGCTCCCACGGGGCTTCCACCAGATCCAGCAGCGCGTCGGGCGGGGCGGCCTGACGAGCGTGCTCCAGCTGGGCGGGGGTGAACTTGGGGTAGACCTCGTGCTGGATCGCCGCCCACGCGGGACCGTAGCGGGACCACCAGTCCTGCTCGGACAGTTCGCTTCGCCGGCGACTGAAGGCGGTCATGAGTCCTGCCAGTGCGGGCAGGTGGGCTTCGGTGATCACGCAGTTGCCGCAGTGAAAGCAGTCCAGAAAGGACAGTGGCTGGCAGGCGCGGCCGGTGGTCGGTCGGTGCTGCGGGTCGCGGCACCCGGACCACGCATTCTGGTCGACCGCGGACGTGCCAGGCTGGTTCACCGTCAACGACACCACTCCGCCGGCATGCAGGGCGGTCTGGTGCGCGGTGAGCGCGGCGGCCTCGGCGTCGGCGACCGCGTCGCTGAGCACGGTCTCGGCCCAGTCCCGCGTGGTGGCGTCGCCGCGCAGGTAGTTGGCGAACAGCACCGGGATGGTGTTCGAGCGCGCCGCCGAGGGCAGGTGCCCGCCGACGGCCCGGGTGCGGCGGACTTCGACACTGGTGCGCAGCCGCGGCAGGCTCACCGACAACCGTGCCCTCGCCTCCTGGTCGGTACCCACGTCGGCCCGCAGATCGTGCCGGGCCGCCCACGCCGCGGTACCCAACGGCTGGTTCAGAGAGCGGGCGAACGGGTCCCGATGCTCAGCGGGTCGCCCGCGGTCGGCGGACCTGGCGGCGTTGCGCCAGACCGACCACACGCTGGACGCGCCGGTGACCGCGCGGGAACGGCGCATCAGCCGATGCAGCAGCAGATACAGCCCGCCGGGGGAATGCAAGCGCCGATGCGGTGGCCCGATTTCCCAGGTGACCGTGTCGTGCCAGCCGCGTGCACCGCGACGCCGCTTGGTCACCTGCAGTTCCACCGCCCGGTCACCGACGATCCGGTGGGCGGTGGGTAGTTCTTTCACCGTTTCCCCGTTGCGTCCGGAGACCGCCACCATCAGCACCAGCAACGGCACCAGGTCCGCGCGGGTCACGAACAGCTGGGCCGCGAGCTCCTGGCGCTGCGCCTGACGCACCGGCACCCCGTCGGTCGCGGTGGGCACGACCGCGGTCTCATCGATCCCGGCCAGCTGTGCGCCCAGCACCCCTTCGGTAGCGGTCAACGAGTCCGGCGCAGAACGCCACGCGTTCACCAGGCGCTCGCCAGCCGTCAGCCGCCGCTCGATCGCGGCCACGTCGGCGCGGGCGGCGGTGATCAGGCGCGCGAGTTCGGCGTCGGAATAGCCGGACCGGCTCACGTGCGCCGCCCCGAGGACACGCTGGGCCAGCACCTCCGCCGCACTATCCGAAATCCGGCTGTGCCGGGGAAACAGCCGCGTCAGACGCCTCAACTCGGCGAGCTCGGGACCGGCAGTGCGGGCCGCCGCGGTGCGCAGTCGGTCGCGCCGGTAAGCCTGCACATGAGCCGCCGTCAGGGCCGAGGGTGTCTCCGGCGGGGAAGGACGCGTGGCCAGGAACCGCACGAACCGCTGCAGCTTCGCCCACACACCTCGAGCTGACTCCCGCGTGCGCAGACCGCCGGTCGGGCCGCACCGTGCACCGAACGCCACGGCCAAAGCTTCATGCCAGCCCGGCAACGGCAGCGCCCCGACGCGCCACGCGGCGCGGCGGCCGTCATTCCCGACGAACCGCACCACCAGATCACGACCGTCGCCCGTGACTGGTTCCAGTGCGGGATAGGAGCCTGGGGGCATCGGCGCGGGCCGGCCCGGGTACGTGCTTCCGCGCCCGCTCACCCAGCGCCCCCGCCGATCGCCTGCGCGCTCCCGACCGCGTTGACGTCGGCGAGGGCGGGCGGAGCCGTCCAATCGTCGGGCACCAACGCCCGACGCGTCTGAGCCTCCAACTCAGCAAGGGTGTGCAGGTAGATCTGGGTGGACACGACCGAACGATGCCCGAGCAACCGCCGCACCCAGTCCAGCGGATCACCGAACACTCGCACGTAGTGTCCCCGCTGCTCGTCGGACAAGCCTCCCAGCGCCGCTAGATGACCCCGCTGCAGCTGTTCGAGCGTGATCACCGCGAAGGAGTGCCGCAGCATGTGCGGGTGCACCGCGAGCGCGACCGACACGGCCCGGCAGCGGTCGTTCGCCTCCTCGAACATCTTCTTCCACCTCGCGACCGACAACGGCAACCCATGCTCACCCAGCCACCAGGCCGCCGGCTCCAGCCCTTCCTCGGTCTCCACCAGCAGCCGGAGCCGCTGCTCACCGGTCAGGCTCGCCACCTTCACCCGCTGCCCGCCAACCGCCGTCGCCCGCGGCGTACGGCAGTAGGGATCCTCGACCACCAAGGGGCGGCGGATGCGTGCGTAGCGTCCCTCCGCGCGAGCGCGCTCGATGACCTCGACGCGATCGCAGTCCCGGTACGCCACCAGGTCGCTCACGACGGAGCCCGGGACGTACACGGTGCGCGCGGAGCCGCCCTTGGCGATCGCCTCCGGCAACCAGAACGGCTGATACGCCGCGCCGTCCCGCTCACGCGGAACCTCCACGATGGTCAACGCGGCCTGCTCGCTCAACCGCAGACCCGTGCGGATCATCAGGTCGCAGAACACCGCGTTCCGTCCCGCCCAGCGCCCCCGAAACCCGGGCTCCGGCAGCCCGTGCGCGGTGAACCCGCGCACGCCCACATCCCGCCACCGCCGATACGAGGCCGCCGGTAGCCACTGCACCCGCGCCGCGGACGTGTCACGAGCCACGGTGGCGGGGCGCTGTTCGTCCAACGTGGACCGGCCCGCCCAACCAGCCGTCACGGGTGCCGCACGACGTGCCTGCTGCGGGATGGGATTGGTCGGCACGTGCCCGGCCCACACCGCCCACCGGAAGAACTGGTTCACCCCGGTCAGCTCGCGGTTCCAGGTCGCCGCGGCAACGAGCGGCCCGTCCGGGTCATGACGGCGCCAGTACAGGTATGCCAGATGGTCCTTATCGGACACCGCGTCCCACCGAGTCACACCCCGAGCGGTCCACACGAAGGTCAGGAACGCAGCCAGATCCCGCGCGTACCCCACCTGCGTCCGTGGCGACGACGACCACATCCGCGGGCTCCGGAAGAACCCGTTCAACCGCACGTCGTACTCGAATCGCGGCGACACCAGGAACGGCATCCCCGGCGCGACTTCGGCGGTGCGAAGCCACGACGACCAGTCGCTCACCCAGCCCGGGCGGACGTCTACCAGGCCGGGCACCTCGGCGGGGGTGACCGCGACCCGCCACCTATTCATGATCATCAAGAGGGATAGTGCGGTCAGTGACCGACTATGCACAAGTCGAACGCCACACACTCCTCCACGCGCTACACACAGCACCGCGGGGAAGACGGCGTTACTCTGTTCGAGGTGAACGTATGAGCGAACAATGACCCGTGTGTGAGACGTTGTCAAGCCAACTGTCACACCGTTGTGGCATGGTCGCAGCGGGCAACACACGGCGACGTCCGCCGCGTTCACGGCCTCCCGGGCCAGCCGGGACACCGGTGTTGAGGTGACCATCGAGCAGAGGGAGAGCGGATGCCCGACGAGCAGAACGAGGACGTTCCCGACCTCACCGGCGCCACCGCCTACGCGGTCACCGGCCGCGCCAGCAACGGCTGGCGCTACGTCATCCTGGCCGACGGAGAAACCGTGCGCGTGCGACGCCCGGACGGAACCTGGCAACCACCCCGCGACCCCGAGAAACAGAAGTTCCCCATCATCACCGCCGCCACCCTCCGCCGTGGAAAGGAAACCTGGGAACCCATCCCGCTCGACCAGATGTAGGTGCGAACGACTTCGCCCCGTCACGTGGTCGCCGCGGCAACCTGCCGAGCGGCCACTCCCGGCCGCGGTCTGAAACGTCGCACGGGCCGAGGTGGGATCGCCCGATCTGGGTGTGACGAACAGCCGTACTTGACGTGTGTCAACGCGAGTTGTCGTGGGGGCGGCTTTCCAGTGGCATCGGGTGAGAGTGTCTGTGGTTCAACCGCATCGTGACCTTCCTCGCGGCCGAGGGCGGCTGTGGCTGGTCGCACCGCCAGGCCCCTTCGTCTTCCGCTTTGCTTCGGGTGTGCCACGTGGGTCTGGTGCCGGTGCAGGTGGTGGAGCTGGCCGCATGGGCGGCGGGCACGGCGGCCAGGAGCGCGCTGGCGGTGAGGGTGATGACGGCGGTGAGGGTGGCCAGCCGCCGGCGGGGGTCATGAGCGGTTCCTTTGTGGAGGGTGAGGTGGACCCGCGCGGGGTCGGTGGGCTGCTGGGGTATTGGGCGGCCGTGCCGATCCCGCGGGGTCCTGGTGAGTCGATCTGAGGTGTGGGCGGAGCGGTGTGGGTGGGTTAGTGGAGTTGGAAGTTGGCGGTGTGGGCGGTGCCGTCGGTGAGGGTGACGGTCAGGGTGCGGCAGGTGTTCGCCCACGCGGAGTCGGTGGTCCAAAGGTCTGCTACAACATCACCATCACCGGACGCGGCAGTGGTGCCTGGACGCGGCTCGTGCGGGCTCCAGTGGGCAACACCCGCACGAGCTGCTACCGCGCCGAGGCAGCCTCGGCCCGACTGCGCCGCCGCCCGCGAACCGATGTCAAGGTCACGGTTGGCGTTGTGGACGAGGGCGCAGGCGCGGACAGCCCTCCTGCCCGATCCCGGAATCCGACATCGCCCGGGATTCCAGCCGTCGATGAGGCCGCGCGGGCAGCAGCGTGTCCGAGTCTGGACGCCGGAGTGGGTTCCGGGCGGTGTTCGGCGTGCGGGTGTCGCGGTGGACCAGCCTCACAGGCCGGTGATGTTGCCGACGACCGTGCCATCCTGGCTGGTCAGGCCGCCGGGAGCGAGGCAGTCCAGGGGGCTGGGTACCAGGTAGGCCCAGGTGAAAACGGCGGTGTCGCCGGTGAATTCACCGGACGTGACGGTGCCGGTGCCGGTGTACTGCTGCACTCCGTCGACGACGGTGACTTCGGCTTCGTTGAAGGCGATGCGCGAGGTCTGGCCGTTGTTCCA
>NZ_JBHYIQ010000031.1:86443-93367 GCF_042739895.1 Amycolatopsis sp. NPDC059021 | reverse complement strand
ACCAAAGTGGACAATCTCGTCCTCGTATGTTCCGTCCACCACAAGCTCATCCACCACTCCGAATGGGAAGTCCGCATCACCACCGACGGACTCCCCGAATTCATCCCACCCGCCTGGCTCGACGCCACCCGCACACCACGACGCAACACCATCCACCTCAGAACCTAGGACTGGGCCTGACCCGTTTTGACGGACATCCAAGATCAGGGGGCTGACGCCCCTCGGGAAGGATGTTCCATCATGGAGACCATGGGCAGGAAGAAGCCTCGGCCTCGTCGTTCGTTCACGCCTGGGTTCAAGGCCGAGGTCGTCGAGCTGTGCCAGCGGGGCCACCGGTCGATCGGTCAGGTCGCGAAGGACTTCGACCTGCCCGAGACCGGCGTGCGGGAATGGGTCAAGCAGGCTGAACGCGACGCCGGGACCCGCACCGACGGGTCCACGCCGAACTCCGCGCCCGCGGCAAACGACATTCCCGCAAGCGGATCGCCCGGCTCCTGCACACCGCAGGACTGGCCGGGCGAGCCCCGAAACGATGGCGCACCACCACCGTTCCCGACCCCGCCACCACCCCGGCCGACCTGATCAAGCGTGACTTCTCCTGCACGGCAACGAATATCAACACCCGCTGGTGCGGGGACATCACTTACATCCGCACCTGGGAAGGATGGCTGTATCTGGCCACCGTCATCGATATGGACTCCCGCCGCGTCGTCGGCTGGGCCACCGCGGACCACCTGCGCACCGACCTGGTCGCCGACGCCGTGCGCAACGCCGTCACCCAGCGCGGCCCCGCCCCCGGAGTGATCTTCCACTCCGACCGCAGCTGCCAGTACACCTCCGCCCAATCCAACACCCTCGCCGACGACGCCGGTGTACGGTTATCGGTGGGGCGCAAGGGACAATGCTGGGGACAACGCGGTCGCCGAGTCCTTCTTCGCCACCATCAAAGCCGAACTGTTCGACCGGCACGGCTGCCCCAACCGCACCACCGCGCACAAAGCGATCTTTCAATACGTCGAAGGCTGGCTACCTCAGCCCCGCCAGCTACGAAACAACCCACCCTCAAGTAGCCTGACAACACCTCAACGACCCTATCCGTCAAAACGGGTCAGCCCCAATGGCTCTCCGATGGCGCGGAGCCGCGGACGACGGCAGAAGCTTCTGCCCGTTCGTCGTCGGTGACAACGCCGGCGACAGCGGCTGGCGGGTACAAGCCGCCGGCGGCAGAGCGTTTCGACGACCGTGAAAAGGCTTGCCGCGGCCCGCCCACCCCTACAAGGCTGGAACATGCAGCCGGGAGTCGTCACGCGTTGACGCTCTCGCTGCGTCGACCACCGAAGGGGGCAGCTCATGCGAAAAAAGCTGATCACACGAATGACGGGAATCGCCGCGCTCTGTGCTTTGCTCATGAATCCACTGACGACGGCGACCGCGAATGCCGCTCCGGTGCGCGCCGCGACTCACCTGGGCACCTTCCTCCTCAGAGGGGACGTGATGGCTCTCGGCGACTACATCACCTCCGCGGATGGCAACTTCAGGCTCGAGATGCAGACGGACGGTAATCTGGTCGAGTACAACGACGCCGCTGGCGGGATAGCATGCTGGGCGTCCAACACCAACGGACGGGACGCCTTTTACGCCACTTACCAGCGCGATGGCAACTTCGTGGTGTACACCGGAAGTGGCGACCCGCTCTGGGCGAGCAACACGGTCGGCGACAGGGGCTCAACCGTGAACATCAGCACGGCCTTACTGGATTACGGCTCGCTGTATGTCGGCCAGACGAGGATCCACACCTACTGCTAACCGTGCTTCGCGGTCCGTTGTTCCCGGTGTTCGAGCCGCGTTCAGGACGCGAATCTGCCGCCGCGTACCTGGAAGCCGACGAGTCCCACCCCGATCAACGCCACCAAGGCCGCGGCGCCGAACGCGAAACCGTAGGCCGTGTCGCCCGGGATCGTGCTGCCCGCGATCGGCATCGACGCGAGGATCGCCGCGCCGAGCTGGCTGCCTACCGCGCCGCCCGCGGTGCGTGCCACGGTGTTGACGCCGTTCGCGGTGGCGATCTGGCCGGGGGCCACGGCGGCGTTCACCAGACGGGGCAGCACCGCCATCACGAGGCCGAAGCCCACGCTGGCCACCGCGTAGAACACCACCAGCTGCCAGATTTTCCCATGCCACAAAGCCAAAGCGGCGGCACCGGCGGCAACGCAGCCGAGGCCGGTGGCGAGCGGGACGCGTGGGCCGACGCGGGCGTCGATGCGGCTGGCGAGCCAGCTGCCGGGCAGGACGAGCAGGGTGCCGGGCAGCATGATCAGGCCCACGGCGGTGACGCTCACGCCGAACCCGTAGTCCACCGCGCCGGCCCGCGGGGTTTCGGCGAATTTGGGGAGCAGCACGAAGAGGACGAACTGCGCGGCGCCGAGTGCCACGGCGGCGAGATGGGTCGGCAGGATCCGGCGGTGCACCAGCAGGTCCGGATCGATCAGCGGTGTCGCGGTGCGTTTCTCGACCGGCAGGAACACGGCGAAGGCGAGCACTGCCAACGCGAAGAGTCCCCATACCCACGGCGAAGTCCAGCCGAGCGCCGGGCCTTGCGTCAGCGCGAGCAGCAGCGCCGTCAGGCTCGTCGCGAGTAGCAGCGCGCCGGGGACGTCCAGCCTGCCGCCGCCCCGTTCCCGGCTCTCCGGCACGAAACGCAGCACCAGGGCGAGAGTGACCGCGACGAGCACCGCACCGACCGCGAACAGCCAGCGCCACGAAACGTAGTCCACCAGCAGGCCGCCGCAGACCAGCCCGAGCCCCGCCGAACCGCCGACCAGTCCCGACGCCAGCGCGAGACCGGACGCGACGCGATCGGCGGGCAGGGCTTCGCGAAGGACACCAAATGCCAGTGGCAGCAGGCCGAGGCTGACGCCCTGGACCGCGCGAAAGGCGATCAGCAGGCCCACGTTCCACGACACCAGCGCGCCGAGCGTGGCCACGAGGTAGACCACGAGCACCCCCACCACGACCCGGCGTTTGCCGTGGTGGTCACCAAGTTTGCCGATCAGCGGAGTGAGCACCGCGCTCGCCAGCAGCGGCGCGCTCAGCACGGCCCACGCGGTGAGCGCCGCGGTCGTGCGCAGCTCGTGTTGCAGTGTGGTGATCGTCGGGACGAGCATCGTCTGCATCAGCGCGTACGACAGCACCGCGAAACACATCGCGACGAGGATCGCGGTGCCCCTGCTCGTTCGCTCCGGCCGCTGACGCACCTCGGCCACCTTTGTCACATCCATGAATTCCCCTGGTCGACGCCCGGTTCTCGCTATGCGAACGACGTTCGCAACAAGGGAAGGCTACCCTAATAAAGACACGGCGTCGAGAAGGTGGGCTACGGTGATCGCGTGGTGACCCCAGGTGGTACCCGGCCGAAGCTGAGCCGGGAGCTGATCGTGACGAAGGCGCGCGCGATCGCCGACGCGTCCGGGCTCGACGCGCTCACCCTGCGGGAACTCGCGCATGCACTGGGGACGGGACAGGCCTCGCTGTACCGCCATATCGCCGATCGGCGCGAGCTGCTCGGCCTGCTGGTCGACGACGTCGCGCTCGAGTTCCCCACCGCCGACCCCGAACTCCCGCCGCGCGAACGGTTGATCCGGGTGTGGCTCGATCTCCACGCGTTCCTGTCCGCGCACGAGTGGGTGGCGAAGGTGATCGCCGAGGGCGAATACGTCTCCCGCAACGCGGCACCGTTCGCCCGCCACCAGCTCACCTGCCTGACCGACGCGGGAGTGCACCCGGACGAGGCCATGCGCGCGTACCGGGCGCTGTACAACCTCCTGCTCGGCTTCCTGCTCAACAAGCATCCGATGGGCCATCACCTCGATCCGGCCGGAGCCGCACCGTCCACAGAGGACGAAGAGTTCCGGTGGGCGGTCACCCGTTTCCTCGACGGCTTGCTCCCCGCGGAGCACCCTGACGCGCCTTGAGGCAGGGCGCTCTGCCCTTTTGGCCTCACCACGAGTGATACCGGCACCGGGGACGGCGGCACAGACTGATCGCAACCGTGTTCCACCCCCTGGGATGAGGTCAGGATGCCCGTCGAGGACGCCGATCTGCTCGCCGACTGCGCCACCGCCGTACTCGCCCGGCACGATCCGGATTCGTGGCGGCACAAGGTCGACGACTTCTGGCATTTCGTGCTGCCGCGGGAATACCGGCATCGGGAGCAGGGCTGGAAGCTGCATCTGTCCGCCACGCCACTGTCCGCGTGTCTCGTGCTTTCCCGCTCGATCGCGGTACTCGCGCGACACCGGTGCGCGTTCAAGTTCACCAAGTCGCTGCGGGAACTGCACCGGCTCGTCGAGCCCAACGCGGATCGCACGGCGGCGGGCAAGTTCATCACGGTGTACCCGGACGACGACGGCCACGCCGCGGCGATCGCGGCCGAACTGCACGAGGTGACGCTGGGCCTGCCGGGCCAGTGGATTCTCACCGACCGGCGGTACCGCGAGAATTCGCTGGTTTTCTACCGCTACGGCGCCTTCGACCCGGGCTTCGTGTTGTCCGACGGCGGCGAGTACGTCGCCGCGCTCACCGACGCCGACGGGAAAGCGGTCGACGATCAGCGTGGCGTTGGCAAGGCCGTTCCGGAGTGGACGGTGGATCCGTTCCACCCGGCGGCCGAGCCCGTCCGGACGCCGGGGTCCGTCCTGGTCGGCGACCGCTACCGCGTCCGCACCGCGATCCGGCAGTCCAATCGGGGCGGCGTCTATATCGCCGAAGACACCGAGAGCGGCGAAGACATTGTCCTCAAACGATTCCGGCGGCACACCGGGGCCGCCACCGACGGGTCCGACTCGCGCATCCGGGCCCGTGCGGAAGCCCGGATGCTGATGGCGCTCGGCTCGTCCGGCGCCGCTCCGCGTTATCACGGCCTGTTCGCCTGGGACGGGGATCTGTTCGTGGCCCAGGAGAAACTCGACGGCGTCCCGCTCCGCCGGTTCGCCGCCCGCACGCTGCGCCCGACCGAGGGCGACAGCCTCGGCCCCGACACCGAACTGGTGCTCGATCTCGCGCGTCAACTGGTCGATCTGCTGGAGCGGGTGCACGAAGCCGGGTACGTGCTCGGCGACTTCACGCCGAACAACATCCTTGTCACCCCGGGAAACCGGCTGAAGCTGATCGACCTCGAATCCGCGCTGCGGGCCTGGGAAATCGGCCCGCTGCTGACCACGCCCGGCTACACCGCGCCGGAGATCCTCGGCCGCACCAGGCTGATCAACCCCGCCCCCGAGGTTCCGGTCGACCTCTACGCGCTCGGCGCGACGATGCTGTACCTCGCGAGCGGCGTGCATCCGCCCGCCTGTCCCGGCACCCGGATCGTCGAAATGGTCGAGCTGATGGCCACCCGGCAGCCCGCGGTAGCCTCGCTGCGCACCGTCCTCTGTGGACTGCTCGCCGACGACCCCGGCGCGCGACCGGATCTTTCCGCCGTCCGAGCGGCGCTTCGCGATCCGCAGCCGGTACCGCACACCCCGCCCACGCAGCCCGATCCCGACCGGCTGATCGCCGACATGCTCGCCGAACTCGAGGCCACCACGACCCCGGACGGGCCAGCGCTGTGGCCGAATTCCACCGCCGGGAGCAGGCACGACCCGTGCTCGGTGCACGTCGGCGCCGCTGGCGTGCTCGCCGTGCTTTCCCAGGCGATACGTGCCGGTTACGACACCGCGGATCTCGTCGAGACCACCGCGGACTGGCTCGTCGACCGGCTTCCCCGCGAGCCGAAGATCGTCCCGGGACTGCTGTTCGGCCGCGCCGGGACCGCGGTGAGCCTGGTGGAAGCCGGCAGACTGCTCGGCGCGCCGGATATCGAGACCGCCGGGCTCGACCTGGCCGCCCGGCTGCCGGTCCGCTGGCCGATTCCCGACGTCCACCAGGGAACGGCGGGCGCGGGTATGGCGCTGCTCGCGTTGTGGCGCATGACCGGCCGCGCGGACCTGCTCGACCGTGCCCGCGCATGCGCCGACCATCTCCTCGCCATCGCGGACATCGACGGCGACGTCATCAGCTGGAGCGCGTCGAGCGGCTCCAGCCTCGCGGGCACGAAACACTGGGGCTTCGCGCACGGCGTCGCGGGTATCGGCAGCTTCCTGCTCGACGCGGCGTCCGCCACCGGAGACGAACGTGGCCTCGACGCCGCTGCGCGCTGCGTACGCACCCTTGCCGACATCGCCGACCGCGACGGACGCGCGGCGTTCTGGCCGAGCGGCGAAGCCGACGAAGGCGCGGACCGGATCCGGCTGACCGGATTCTGCAGTGGTTCCAACGGAGTCGGCACGTTCCTGCTGCGTTACTTCGCGGCGACAGGAGACGCCGCGGCAGCCGAACTCGCCGAGGCGGCCGCGTACGCCGTGCGCTGCGCGAACGCGGTGGCGACACCGGTGTGGTGCCACGGCCTGGCTTCCGACGGCGACTTCCTGCTCGACTGCGCGGACGTGTTCGGCGAGGCGCGCTACCTCGACTGGAGCACCGACACCGCGACGAGCCTCGCCTCACGTGCCGTGCGGCGCGGCGAACGCTGGCTCACTCCCGACGAGGGCGGCGACGTGGTCGCGGCGTTCGGCAACGGTTTCGCCGGGCCGCTCTCCTTCCTGCTGCGCCTGCGTCACGGCGGCGACCGGCTGCTGATCGGCCCGCCGCGCTCAGCCGTCCGGGACGCCGTCCCGGCGATCATCGGGTGAATCGAGAGGAAGAGGAACCATGGGCCTGAACATCAACGAACTGGACCTGCTGCCCGCGCTCGAAGCCGTGGACGGCGGGCCGGAGCTGATGTCGAGCTGCTGTCGCGAATGCAGTTCGTCGTTCATGGTCGTCAGCCACATCTGCGACTGACCGGCCGGATCGACCACTGTGGACGGTGGTGGCCCCGCCCCGATG
>NZ_JBHYIQ010000031.1:80237-86433 GCF_042739895.1 Amycolatopsis sp. NPDC059021 | reverse complement strand
TTCTGTCCCCCGCCTCTGCTTTTTTGGTTTTGTCGTTCCTCGTCCCCCACATCCCCGCCGCCCGCCCCCCCCCCCGCCCCCCGGGGGGGGGGGGGCCCCCCCCCCCGCCGCCCCCCCCACCACCGTTCACCGGTAGTACCCCTCCACGGGAACCCTGGCCTCGTCGTACAGGGCCGGGCCTTCGTGCGGCACCGGGGAAAACCCGCCCGACGGCTTGAGCGCGGTGACCTGCTCCGTGGACAGCGCGAACACCACCCGGCCGAGGCCGGAGCGTTCGATCGCGCCGACGCACATGCCGCACGGCTGGCAGCTGGTGTACATCGTGGTGGCCGCCGCGTCCGCCGGGCCGAGTTCCCGCGCCGCCCAGCGGGCCAGCTTCAATTCGGGGTGCGCGGTGATGTCGGCGTCGGTGACCGAGGTGTTGCGTTCCTCGGCGAGGACGGCGCCGTCCGGGCCGACGAGCAGGGAGCCGAACGGCGGGTTCCCGCGCCTGCGTGCCGTCGCGGCCAGCTCGATCGCCGCGCGCAGAAAACGTTCGTCCTCGGAGGTCATCGAATCAGCTTAACCGGGCCGCAGCCGAAGGCACGAGAATCAGCGGCGCGGCCATTCGCTGTATTCCCGGCGCATCGAGCTGATCACCGAGCTCATGTACTCGCCGAACGGGTCGGCGGCGGGCGGGGCCGCGGGCTTGCGCCCGCCGTTCTGCTCGGCGCGGCCGGTCGGCTCGACCGGCGGCGGGGGTGCCTCGGTGCCGTTGAGCTGGGCCGCGGCTGTCGTGGGCGCCGACGAGGCGCTCAGCGTCGCCATCCCGCTGTCCGAGACGGACGTCGGGGGCGGCGTCGAGGAGGACGACGTGGCGGGCGGCGCCGGTTTCGCACCGGCCTCCGGCACGTCACCGGGCGAGAGCAGGACCACGCCCACCCCGGCGAGGACCACGAAGGCCCCGGCGCCGAGCGCGAACTTCAGCGCCCAGGCGGGCCTGCCGCGGTCCGGCGGCTCGTCCCCCGAGTCCCCGAAGTCCCCGGAGCCCGGTGAGGACACGGCGAATCCGGGCGGCACGGTGTCGTCCGTGATCCGGGGCATCGGACGGGTCTCCGACCGATCCAGCAGTTCGGCGACCGTGGGCAGCTCACCGGCGTCACGGGGGGCCGGGTTGGCCATCAGCAAGACCTCCACACGCCGGCACGCGAACGATCCGGCGTCCGGCCGGGCAAATCCTACGAACCCCGCGGAATCTTGTAAATACGCAACGCACAGTCACCAACCGCGGCCGGGCCGCCGGTGCGCGGGGATCCCCAGCGCATGACGGCCGTAGCGCAGCGGCGTGAAATCGTCCTGCTTGCGGGTGGGCACCCCCTCGTACCGCAGGCCGGGCAGCAGCACCTCGTGCTTCATCACGACGCTGTGCGCGGCGACAGTGGTGCGCGTGCCGATCTCCGCGCCGTACAAGGGAACCGTGGCCGCGGCGAGCGTCGAGTGGGCGCCGACCACGATCCGGTCGATCTTGAGGACGCGGTCCTCGAACGTGTGTGCCTGGAACATGGCGTTCACCGTCGCGCCTTCCCCGATGTCCAGCATGTCCGGGTCGACGATCTGGGCGAACCCGTCGCCGAGCACCACCCGCTTGCCGATCTTCATCCCGGTGCGCCGCAGGAACAGCGGCAGCAGCAACGTGCCCTCCAGCTGGGAGATCGTCCCGGCGCCGATCCGGCTCCAGGCCACGTAAAGGAAATCCCAGCGGCTGCACCAGCACGACCAGAGCGCGTGCGTGCCGGGCCGGACCTTCCCCAGCAGTGTCCACTTGAGACAGAGCACCAGCAGCATCGGGAGCAGCGCGGCCGCCGTGGTGATCACCACCACGCCAGCCACGTAGAACAGCCACGCGGGGAGCACGCGGGCGGCGGCGCCCACCGCCCAGAACCACGCGACGCCGATCGCCATCGGAACCACCGGGAGGGTGAACCGCAACCACTCCCAGAACAGCCGGTCGACGTACCGGATCGCTGACGGCTCATAGGTCGTCTTCCGGTCGCTCGCCACGATTTCCCGGCGGGGCAGCTCGAACGGCGGATGACCGAACCACGAGCTGCCCGGCCGGATCACGCGCTCGTCGGCCACCGTGCAGACCCCGATCAGGATGCCCGGCGGCAGCGTCTGCCCGCCGCGGATCACCGCGTGGTTGCCGACGAAGGTGTCCGGTGAGATCCGCACCCGCCCGAGCGCCACGGTTCCCCGCTGGACGCGGGCGCCGCCGAGGTAGATCCCGTCGGCGAAGAAGGTGTCCTTCCCGATCTCGACGAGTTCCGGGACGACGTCGATGATCGTGCTGATCTCGCAGCCGCGCCCCACCTTCATCCCGGCCCAGCGCAGCCAGACCGGCCAGTACAGCCCGCCGGAAAGCCAGTTGCCCGCCGAGGAGACCAGCCCGGTCTTCAGCCAGACCCGGAGGTAGCCGGGGCTCCAGCGGCTGATCGTGCCCGCGCGGATCCGCCCGAGCAGCCGCGCGGCGAGTGCTTCGAGCATCAGGGTGCCGACGAGCGTCAGACAGGCCAGGACCGCCGCCGTGCCCAGCAACGGCAGGAACGCCTGCGGCGTCGTCAGCACCACGAGCAGCCGGTCGTAGGTGGTGACGTCGAAGGCCAGGATCAGCGCGATCGCCGACGCCGTCGCGGGGAGGGCGAACAGCCAGTCCAGCAGCGTCCGGCACGCGATCATCGCGAGGCCGTGCACCACCGGGGACAGATAGCTGCCGCGGATGATCGGCGTCGGTGGCGGAGGGGTCGCGGCGACGGGCTTCGCGGGGACGCCGTCCCAGTACTGGCCGTCAGGAATGGCTCCACCGCTGGGAAGTGACGACAGCGGAGCGAGCCAGGCGTTGGTGCCGACGCGCGTGTGCGGGCCGACCCCGGCGCGGACGTCCAGCACCGCGCCGTGCCCGATCGAAACCGGGCCGACCACGAGGTTCCCGTCATCGAACTGCACCAGCCGCACCGCCGCGTCCTGGCTCAGCGTGACGTCGTCGCCGATGTCGAGCAGATCCCAGCCACCGCGGGCGAGGTCGACGCCGCGGTGGAGGTGCACCCGCCTGCCGATCCGCGCGCCGAGTGCCCGCAGTGCCATGCACTGGAACTCCGTCCCGGCGATCGCCCGCCACGGGATCGCCCGTACCGCGTGCCGCACGATCCACTGGCGCAGCGCGAACCCGCCCCACGCCGGTGCCCGCAGTGGCCGGTAGCGGCCGATGAGAATCCTCTTGACCCGTACCGCGAACAGCACCGCCAGCGGGGTCGCCAGCAGCCGCAGCGGGAAGAACAGCAGCGGCACCGCGAGCACCAGCGTCGCCAGGTCGAACGTGCCCGCCAGCCACGGGACGAGCCGGAACACCACGAGAAAGCCGGCCGGCGCCAGCGCGGCCAGTTCGGCGAGCAGCAGCAGCGTCTGGACCACGGTCACGCCGATCGGCCGCCCCGGTTTCGCGGGCACCGGGAACCGGGTGGTCATCGGATCGCTCACCGGCGGCGGGGCGGCACGCCGGGCCAGCCCGGCGATCGTCCGCGTCTCGTACAGGTCCCGCACCGTGAGCGTCTCGGTGCGGGAATCCTTGCGCAGCAAGGAAATCACCAGGGCCGCCTGGAGCGAGCTGCCGCCGAGGCCGGTGAAGAAGTCGGCATCGGCCGATACTCCCGGCAAGGAGAACACCTCCGCGACGGCCTGCGCGATCAGGGCCTCGACCGGATCGGACGGGGCCACCCGCTCGGCGGCCGGACGGGCCGCGGTGGCGATCACCGGCAGCAGGTCGCGGCGGAGCTTGTCGCTGGTGCCGCGCGGCAGCCGGTCGATCCTGGCGAACAGCGTCGGCACCATGTACGCCGGAAGTTCCTTGCCCACCCGCGCTTTCAGGCCCTCGACGTCGAGCGCGGCGTCCGGGTCGGTGAGCACGACGTGTGCCGCGATGACTTGCCCCGCGCCTTCGCCCTGCACCCGGCAGGCCGCCCCGGCCACCCCGGGGCAGCGGGACAAGCAGGTCTCGATCGCCTCCAGTTCGACGCGGTAGCCGCGCAGTTTGGCCTGCGAGTCGATGCGCCCGTGGTAGAAGAGCGTCCCATCGGCTTCGGCGTGGACGAGGTCGCCGGTCCGGTAGACGCGGCCGAGCGCGGGGTGGTCCGGGAACTTCCGGGCGGTCAGGTCCGCGTTGCGGTAGTAACCCAGCGCGAGACCGGGGCCGGACATGCACAGCTCGCCCTTTTCGCCGCGGGCGACCGGATCGAGCTGCTCGTCGAGCACCCACGCCCGCATTCCCGGCACCGGGCGGCCGACGGCGATCGGCGCGCCGGGCCGGATTTCCTGCCACAGGCAGGTGACCGTGCATTCGGTGGGCCCGTAGCCGTTCATCATCCGCCGTCCGCGCGCCCATTTCTCCGCGACGTCCTCCGGCAGCGCCTCGCCCCCGACGTAGACGAGACGCAGTTCCGGTAGTTCCGTTTCGGGGTCCTGGCAGCCGGTCGCCCGCAGCAGCGTCGGCGTCGGCGCCAGCACGGTGATGCGCTCGCGCCGCAACCACGGCACGAGGTCCGGGCCGAGCCGCGCGGTGCTGTCGTCGACGACCACGACGGTGCCGCCCGAGGCCAGCGCGAGCCAGATCTCCTCGACCGAGGAGTCGTAGGCCGCCGAGGAGCCCTGCGCGACCCGGTCGCCGGGGCCGAGCCCGAACTCGGCGAGATCGGCTTCGACGAGGTTGACGATGCCGCGATGCGGGATCATCACGCCCTTCGGCCGGCCGGTGGTGCCCGAGGTGTAGATGATGTAGGCGAGGTCCTCCGGCGCGGGTGGCGCGGCGACCGGCCAGCCCGTGGTGTCGAGCTTCCGGTCGACCCGCAGCACCGCGCCGCGGTAGCCGATGCGCTCGGCCCGTTCCGCCCCGGCGGCGTCGGTGACCAGGATCGCGGCCTCGGAATCGGCGAGCACATGGGCAAGCTGGTCGTCCGGAAAGGCGGGATCGACGCAGAAGTACGCCGATCCGGCCTTGAGCACGGCCAGCTGGGTCAGGTACAGGTGTTCCGACGTCCGGGGCAGCAGGACCGCGACGACGCAGCTGTGCGGGACGGCGCGGCGCAGGATCCGCGCGGCGGCCCCGGCCTTGCTCCGGGCTTCGGCATAGGTGAGCAGGCACCGGTCCGCGCGGTCCGCCGAGGGCGGGATGTCCACGGCGACCGCGTCGGGCCAGCGGCTCGCGGCGCGTTCGAAGTACTCGTACAGCGAAGTCGGCCGGCCCGCGTCGTCGTCGATCGCACCACGCAGCGGCTCAATGTCCAACGACATGACGGTCATCCAGCTCGCTGTCGAGTACGGACAGCAGATGGCCGGCCAGCCGCGGCCGCAGCCGCTCCCGCTCGGCGGCGGGCAGGAACCGGAAGCCGCGGATCTGCTCCTGGCAGTTCGGCGCCCCGCACCGGCAGGCGAACGGCTCCACCATCTCGTATTCGGTGGTGTTGTAGTCGAAGGTGATCTCCTGCCACGGCTCGATCGCGCGGACGCTGAACACCTTCCGGCCGCGGATCTCCACCGTGGGCTCGCAGCTGTGGTTCATGAACCGCCACGAGAACAGGTCCTGCACCTCGTCGTTCCCGCAGTCCGGCGGTACGTCGATGTGCTCGCCCGCGCCGACCTGGACGGTGTAGCGGGTGGGCGTGCCGGTCACTTCACCGCCGATGGTGAAGAGACAGGTGCCCGCCGCTACCGGCTGGGTCACCACGAGCCGGTATTCGCCGGCTTCGCGCACCACCCCGACCAGCCGGGAAATGCCGGCACACCACCGTTCACCCATTGCACAACCTCCCACCGGAAAGCGAACGCGGGCACGCCGGTCCGCGACCGCCCGCCATCGGGCGAGGGCCTGCGATCGTGCCGCATCCGTGAACACGACCCGTGGTCCTCCGGGGTTCAACCGGGCGGGCGTGGAAACCGGGAGAACGTCTCAGCGTCCTCTCAGCGCTCCCGTGGGGCTCCTGGTCAGGGCCGGAAAAGCGGGGGACCGACCGCACAACGAACACCGCGGGGGGGGGGGGGGGGGGGCGGGGGGCGGGGGGGGGGCGCGGGGGGGGGGGGGGCGCGGGGGGGGGGGGGGGGGGTGTGGGGGGGGGGGGGGGGGGTGGGGGGGGGGGGGGGGGGGGGGGGGTGGGGGGGGGTGGGGGGGGGT
>NZ_JBHYIQ010000031.1:62118-80227 GCF_042739895.1 Amycolatopsis sp. NPDC059021 | reverse complement strand
CCGGACGGCACACGGCACGTCCGGTTCGCGGGGGTGGAGCGCCTAGCAGCTGATGATCAGGCCGGTGAGGGCCGTGCACGTCCTGCTGGCGCTGTTGTTGGCCGCGTTGGGGTCCGCCGGGAAGCTGGAGACGATCTTCGCCGTCGTGGTGAACGAGCCGAGAGTGAGGACGCCGAGGCTCGCGGTGAAGCGCAGGTTCGTGCTCGACCCGGCGGGCAGCGACGCGACGTCGCACGTGACGGTCCTCGTCCCGGCCGGATGCGTGCAGTCGGCCGAGCGGCTGAACTGGAGCGCGGACGCGTACGTCGCTGCCACCCGCACCGCGGAGGCGTCGCCGGGACCGGCGTTGGTCAGGGTGATCGTGTAGTCGATCTCCGGGGACAGGAGCCCGTGCTGCGCGGCCGTCAGCTTCACGCCGACGTCCGCGACGCCCTGCGTCACGGTGAGGTCCGGACCGGTCAGCGTCTCGAAGGCGTAGTTGTCGCCGACGAACTGGTGCTGCAGCGTGACCGTGCCCAGCGGCGCGGTGTCCTTGACCTTGAGGGTGTACACCACGGTCCGGGTCTCCCCCGCCGCGAGATCGCCGAACGGCGCGCGGTAACTGCTGCCGTACTGGAAACACGGAGCCGTCGTCCCGGTGCACGAAACCAGGTCGGCGAGATCGGTGATCGCGGTCTGCTGGCCATAAATCGCCCCTTTGGCGAAAGTGACCGTGAATTGCTGGGTGTTGTGAATCTGCTGCGTCACCGTGAATGTCTGACCACGGTGGACAGTGGTGGCGCCGACCGTGACCGCACTGCTCGGCACGTCGTCGGCGCTCGCGGAAGCCGTGCCGAACGGGAGGGCGACCAGCGTGGCCGCCATGGCGATGGTGGCGATTCTTCGCCAGCGTCTATGGTGCATCATCGGCTCACTGTTTCGTTTCCGGTACCGCTCTTGTCGTACAGGACGAACAACGCCCTATCAGCCGGGATCGGCGATACCGCGTCGCTCACGGCTGCTCAGTCGTCACGGCCGCGGAATTCGTTACCCACGCTCACCCGCGCTGCGTTTTCACGCGAAGGGCCCGGTTTTCGGTGCCAGTAAACCGAAATCACGAAAGCGTCACGGAGAAAGCGCTGTCCCTGGCGTCCGGTTTTGCCTCTGCTTCAGAACGACATGTGACGTGCGCTACCCCAACCTCAGCTGGTGAGCGTGGCTAATAGTTCTGTGTCAGAATGAAGTAGGAAGGAGGAACACGCGTGCTCATGGTGGAGTCGCCGCGGCCGCGGGCCGTTCGCGAGCATCCGAAGGCAGGCTGGCTCGCGGTGGGCACCGTCTGCTTCGGAGCGTTCATGGGGCAGCTCGACGCGAGCATCGTCACGCTCACCTTCCCCGCGCTGCAGCACGAGTTCGCGACGCCGCTGGCCGCCGTCCAGTGGGTTTCGCTGGCCTACCTGCTCACCCTGGTCGGCCTGGTCACGGTCGCCGGGCGCGTCGCCGACGCGCTGGGCCGCAAGCTCGTCTACGGCTACGGCTTCGCGCTGTTCACCCTGGCCTCGGCCGCGTGCGGGCTGGCACCCGGCCTCGGCTGGCTCATCGGCTTCCGCGTCCTGCAGGCACTGGGCGCCGCGATGCTCCAGGCGAACAGCGTCGCGCTGGTCGTCACCAGCGTGCGCCGCGACCAGGCCCGGACCGCACTCGGCATCCAGGCCGCCGCGCAGGCGCTGGGGCTCGCGCTCGGTCCCGCGCTCGGCGGACTGCTCGTCGGCACCGTCGGCTGGCGCTGGGTGTTCTGGGTCAACGTCCCCATCGGCTGCCTCGCCCTGCTCGCCGGGCGCTTCCTCCTGCCCCGCACGCGGGAACACACGCCGCTCGGCCGGTTCGACTGGCCGGGGCTCGGCCTGCTGCTGCTCACCACGACGTCGGTCCTGCTGCTGCTCTCCGGGTTCTCCGGCCTCAGCCTTCCCGCACCCGCGGTGGTGGCGCTCGCCGCCGGGTTCGTGGCCGGGGCAGTGCTGCTGTTCCTGGCCGAACGCCGGAGCGCGAATCCGCTGGTCGACCTGTCCGTGCTGCGCCCACGGGCGGTGTCGGCCGGGCTCGCCGGCGCGCTGTGCGGCTATCTCGTGCTCTTCGGCCCGCTGACGCTGTTCCCGCAGGTCCTCGGCACACACGCCGGGCTCGTCCTGACCGCGCTGCCCGCCGGATTCGCCCTCGCGGCACTCACCGCGGGCAAGGTGCTGCCGCCGGGCTGGCCGGTCAGGGCGCGGGCGGCACTCGGCGCCGGGATCAGCGCGCTGGGCGTGGGTTCCCTGCTGTTCGCGGGGACCGCCCCGCTCGCGGCCGGTATGCTCCTCGCCCTGACCGGGATCGGGCTGGGCGTGTTCATCCCGGCCAACAACGCGGCGATCATGGCGGCGATCCCGCGGCGGATGTCGGCCACCGGAGGAGGACTGGTCAACATGGCGCGAGGGCTGGGCACCGCGCTGGGGATCGCACTGGTCACCTTCTGCCTCAACCTCGGGTCCGGCAGGTGGGGCGCGCTGGGCGCGATGGCCGGGACCGCCGTCCTCATGGGACTCACCGGGCTGCTGCTCCGCCCCGCGAGCGCGAACCGATGACCGGCCAGGAAAGCTCGCTCGCCGACGCCGTCGCCCGGCTGCGGCGGGCCATGCGCCGCGCGGCGCGAGCCAAGGACCCCGGCAACACGCTTTCGGTGGCCCAGCTGGAACTCCTGTCCTCGCTGGCCGAAAACCCGGGCGCCCGCCCGAGCCAGGTCGCGCGGTCGCTGCACCTGGCACCGAACTCGGTCACGACGCTGGTCAACGGCCTCGAAAAGCGCGGCATGATCACCAGGGCCGGCGGCGACGACCGGCGCACGATTTCCCTGCGGCTCACCCCGGAGGGCGCGAAAGCCGTCCGCGCCTGGCAGGCCACGAACGACGCGATCCTGAGCGCCGCGGTCGAACATCTGCACCCCGGCTGGCAGCATCTGCTCACCGCCGCGCTGCCCGCGCTGGACGAACTCGTCCGCGCCATCGACACCGTCGCCGAGCCCGGCGACGAGCACTGACCTAGTGCGTGACCGCCCTGGCGGCCAGGAACTTCTCGACCTCTTCACGCTTCGGCGCGGTCGCCGGGCCGTATTCGGTGACGGCCAGCGCGGCGGCCGCGTTCGCGCGTTCGGCCGCGACCAGGATGTCCTCGCCGCGCAACAGTTCCGCGGCCAGCACCCCGGTGTGCGTGTCCCCGGCCCCGTTGGTGTCCACCGGCTCGACCGGGAAGCCACGGACCCGGACGGTCACGCCGTCCTCGGACACGTCGCACCCCTCGGCACCGATCCGGGTGATCCGCACCGGAACCTCGTCCACACCATCCACAGTGGACATCGTGCGTGCCTCGGCGGCGTTGCACGACAGGATGTCCACGTGCGGGAGCAGGCCGCGCCAGACGTCTGCGGACACGTCACCCGCGAGCGGCCCGGGGTCGAGCAGCACGAGCTGGCCCATCAGTTCCGGCAACCAGGCCAGCAGCGCGTCCCGATTGGACTCGCGCACCAGGCTGTACCCGGTGACGTAGACCAGATCGTCGTTCTGGAGGTTCACCCGGCCCAGGTGTTCGGCGGTGAGGGTGCCCTCGGCGCCGGTCTCGGTGATGAACGTCCGCTCGCCGGTCGCGTCCACCAGTGCCACGCACACGCCGGTGTCCGGGGTGGTGGGTGGCTGGACCAGTGCGATGTCCTCCGCGGCCAGTGCGTCCCGGACGATGTCGCCGAACCGGCCGGTTCCGTGTTCGCCCGCGTAGAGCACCTCGGCCCCGGCACGGGCCGCGGCCGCCATCACGTTGAAACCGCCGCCCGCGGTGAGCCGGACGTCCGAGGCGAGCACGTCCCCGCCGGGCGGCGGCAGCGCGCCGACGCGCATCGCGAGGTCCACAATGGCCTGTCCGGTGTGGACGAGACGGCCGGTCATCGAGTGCTCCTCGCTCCGCCGAGCGCCGCGTACACCCCGGCGCCGACAACGAAAGTGACGACCCAGCCGACTCCGTTGACGCCGAGCCAGGTCTGCGCGAACGGGCCGGAGAACCAGACGTCCTTGCCGGTGCCCGCGGTGGTGAACAGGTAGCCCGCCACGATCGCCACCGCCCACGCGAACAGCGCGCGGGGCTCACAGCCGGCGCGGTACCAGTACGCGCTGGTGCGGCGCATGTCCATCAACGCCCCGGGATCGTAGGAACGTCTGCGGATCATGTCGACGAGGAAGACTCCCACCCACGCCGTGATCGGCACCGCCAGCAGGCTGATGAACGCGATGAACGGACCGTAGAAGCCGTCGGCCACCAGCATGAAGTACAGCGAGCCGAGGAACGTCACGACGATGTCCACCACCACCGCGTACACCCGCTTGATCCGGATGCCCAGTGTCAGCGTGGTGAGCCCGGCCGAATAGACCGAAAGATGGTTGGACAGCAGCAGTCCGCCGAACGCGGCGATCAGGTACGGCACCGCCATCCAGCCCGGCAGCAGCTCGCGGATCGCGGCCACCGGATCACCCGCCGAGGCCAGCGAAGGATCGTCGGCCGAGATGAGGCTGCCCAGGGAAATGAGCAGTACCAAGGGAATCCCCGCGCCCGCGGCGGCCGAGGCGATCAGCGAACCCGCTCGCACGGCGGGCGACTGGTACCGCGACATGTCGGCGGACGCGTTCGCCCAGCCGATCCCGGTCCCGGCCGCGATGGTGCCGATCCCGGCGATCATCGCGCCGGCCGGCGCCGGCGAGGCGGCGAACACCTTGTCCCAGTGGATCCGCGTGACGAGACTGATCCCGACGACGATGTTGAGCGCGCCGAAGATCCAGGTCGACCACCGCTGCACCGCCACCAGCACGGCGTGCCCGAGCCCGGACACGGTGACGGTGAGCAGTACGAACAACGCGACACCGATGATCGTCAGCACCGGCGAAGCCTTCGCCCCGGCGTCGGTGCCGAACAGGATCGCGCACAGCGAAAGGAAGGCGAACGCGGCGGTCGTGGTGTTCACGGTTTCCCAGCCGAGGCGGGAAATCAACGACACCGCGGTCGGCCCGAAGTTGCCCCGCACACCGAACACCGCGCGCGAAAGTGTCAGCCCGGGGGCGCCGCCACGACGCCCCGCGATGGAGACGACGCCGACGATCGCGAACGACCCGGCGGCACCGATCACCGCGACGAGCACGGCCTGCCAGAACGCCAGGTGCTGCACCGCGACGAGCGTCGCGCCGAGCGGCAGCCCGAGGATGCTGATGTTCGCGGCGAACCACACCCAGAACAACTGCATCGGATGCCCGCTCCGCTCGGCGGCGGGCACGGGCTCAATGCCGCGTGTCTCCAGCGCGCCCGCGCGTTCCGCCGTCTCCTGAGCCGATTTGACCATGCCTACCTCTTAACTGGAGCAGGCCGTCCACGAGGTCGGCCAGATCGAGCCGGTTGACCTCCCGCACCTGGCGTACCAGCTGCGCGGGAAGCCCGGCGACACCGTGGTGTGCGCCGAGGATCGCTCCGCACACGGCAGCCACGGTGTCGGTGTCGCCGCCGATCTCGGCGGCCAGCGTCAGCGCCGCCGCGGGGTCGTCGCCGAGTGCTTCGGCGAGCGCGACCGCGGCGACCACGGATTCCTGTGCGGCGACCGAGGTTCCGATCACCTCGGCGAGCGCGTCGGCCAGCGTGGCACGATCCATCCCGCGCACCCAGCCACGCGCCCAGCGAACACGGGCGGCGATGTCCCCGCCCGCGACCCAGTAGCCTCGTCGCGCGCCCTCGGCGGCCGCGCGTTCCGCTTCGTCCAAAGAGGACTTGAGATCCGCACCGTCCACACCGGACGACACGGCGGCGGCGACCGCGGCCGCTGCGGCGATGCCCAGCCCGGTGTTGTGCGTGACCCGGCTGGCCTCGACGACGGCATCGACGAACCCTTCGCCCAGCGGCGTCGCGATCCCGATCGGGGTGATCCGCATCGCGGCGCCGTTGGTGGTGCCGTCGCGGCCGGCCTCCTCGGCGGGTGTTCCGGCGTCGAGCCGGTCCAGCGCGCGTTTCGTCGAAGGGCCGAGCAGGTCGCGCGAGCCGCGGCGGATCATGTCCGCCTCCCAGTCCCGCAGGGCGTCGGCGAACGCCTTGGGCTCGATGTGGCCGTCGCCCTCGATCACGAGGCGGGCCACGAGCAGTGCCTGCTCGGTGTCGTCGGTGATCGACCCGGCCGCCATGCCCGGCGCGATCGGCTGCTGGGCGACCGCGTCCCGGAAGGCCGTGATCGGCCCGTACGTCTCGGCGATGGCCGTCCGCGACATCGACTGCGTCGGCATGCCGAGCGCGTCCCCGATCGCGAGCCCGTAGAACGCGCCGAGCGCTCTCTCCCGGCTCTCCGCGGCCCTCACTGCGGGCCGAACCGCAGGTGGAAGCGGAAGCGGGCGGGGTCGAGCAGGCTCGTGACGTGCTCGACGAGCGTGCCGGTGGCGCTCAGCGTGGTCCGCACCGCCTGCAGGAACTGCTCCTCGGGATCGCGTTCCAGCAGCTCGGCCTGATCGTCGAGGGCACGTATGGTGATCCACTGCTCGCCGCTCACGCCACGCAACCCCGCGGCCGTGAGCGTCGCGGTGACCGAGTCGTCGACGAGGCCCCGCTCGGGGAGGTCGGCGAGCGGGCCGTCGCCGGGCAGCAGGGACCGTTCGAGGGACACCGGATGGCCGTTTTCCGCGCGGCGCCTGCGCAGCACCGCGACGAAACTGTCCACTTCGAACTGTTCGGACAGCTCCTGATCACGCACGGTGGTGATGGAGATCAGCTCGGTGGTCAGCGTGAATCCGGACTCCGCGAGCGCGCGGGCCCAGCCGACGCCCTGGTCGAGGTGGACGCCGTCGAAGGTGACGAACGAGCCGACCCCGGTCTGCGTCGTGATCAGCGCGCGCTGCTGCAGCTCGGACAGCGCGCTGCGGACCGTACCCCTGCTGACCTGGTACAGCTCGGCCAGCCGGTTCTCGCCCGGCAGCCGCGCGCCGGTCGGCAGCAGACCCGACCGGATCTGCCGGGCCAGGTCCTCCACCAGCTTGGAGCGCTTTCCGAAACCCACTCGTGCGGACATGTACAAACATGTACAACTCCGGTCGGCGACCTGTCAAGGGTGCGCACTACGGCCTCCGCGGATCGACCAGGTCGAACGCGTTGGGCAACCCCAGCTGGTACATCCCGCGGTCCGCGGCCTTGAAGGCGTCGAAGGCGTGGTTGACCCACAGCCGCGCGATCGAGCACTTCGGCTCGGCCGAACCCGAGGCGTCGAGGATGCCGTTGACCGCCTGCCGGGCCGCCTCGTTCGCACCCTCCATGGTGGTCACATTGATGTTCGTCTTGATCCAGTCCCCGGCGAAGAACAGATTGGGGATCCCGGTCTTCGCCGCCGGACGCGCCTTCCAGGTGCCGGGCTTCTGGATGAACAGCGGGGTGTCGTTGTCCACTTCGGACGTTCCGGCCCCGGTGATCGCGGGATCGAGGAACCACGAGTGCAGCATGTCGTCTTCGAGGACCGTTCGCCCGGTGTCGTTGAGATGGGCCTTCATCACCGCCCACGTCTCGGCCGCGATCTGCTCCGGGGTGCACTGCCGCGCCGTCTTCGCCGTGAAGTTCCCCCGTCTGCTCCAGTCCGAAAGGATGGTGGACAGGCAATCCCGCACGGTGCCGTCGCCGTAGCCGCCGAAACGGCGCTTCCAGAATTGCTGCTGGCTGATCGAGGTGATCGCCCAGCCGGAGTCCTCGTAGTTGACGTGCCCCGGCGTGATCGGCAGTTCCCGGTTCAGGAAGAACTGCAGGCCCACCATCCAGTCGGTGCCCAGCTCGCGCATTCCCGCGAGATCGGGATCGGCCGCGAGCACCGCCGGGCTGAGCAGTTTCACCGCGCGCTCCACCGGCATCGCCGAGAGAAACCAGTCGGCTTCCACCCGGCGCCGCTCCCCTGCCTTGTTCACCACCGAAGCCGCGGTGACCCGGCCGCCGCCGATCTCGAGCGCGTCCGCCGCCCACCCCACCCGGAACGCGACACCTTTCGCCCGGAGGTAGCCGATCCACGGATCGAGCCACATTTCGTTGGTACTGCCACACAGTACTCTGTCCACACTGGACCCCGGCTCGTTACCGAGACCCATCAGGCTCCAGAACACCGCCTCGGCGACCACGCCGATCGAGTAAGTACTGGCGTCTTTCGATTTGCTCGCCACGAGGTTGCGGATGAGCCCATCAGCGATGAGTTTGTCGTACTCACCGGAGAACCACGCCGTCCGGGTGTAGTCCGCCCAGGTGACGTCGTCCCATTGCCCCTCGCGCCGTTCGTCGCAGCTGGTCACGAAAACCAGCAGTTTCTCGGCGGCGAACGCGGCCTCGTGCGGTGAAAGCCGGAGCAGTGTCTGGAACATTGAGATCACCGAGGCCAGGAAGCTCTCCGGAGTCAGCGGTGGTGGATTCGTCGGTAGCGGGAACGGGAAGGGAATCGTCAGATCGGCGCGGCCGCCCATCCGGGACATCAGGACCGCGCTCGCCCTGGTGAGGTTGTCCCACGTACCGTTCTGGTTGCCGGGAAAGGGAATCCGGCGCATCGTGTCCGGCAGATTGTGGTAGAACCCGGGAAAGAACCGGAACCCGTGCTCACCGGGAAGATCGGGGCGGCCGTCCTTGCCGGAGCCGGGAACGCCGATGCTGCGTGCCTTCCCGCCCAGGACGTTCCGCTCGTACACGGTGACCTGAAAGCCGCGTTCGACCAGTTCGTGCGCCGCCGTGAGCCCAGCGACCCCACCTCCGAGGATCGCGACCGACCGTCCGCCTTTCGGGCTCCCGTAACCGGTTCCCGCCCCGGCCAGCGCGGCCGCGATACTCACCGCCGCCGCGGACGAGCCACGCAGGAACGCACGCCGGGACCTCGCCTGATCACCCATCGTTCCTCCCGATCACTCTGGGCACGGGCGTACCCAGAATACGGATCCGACGAAGTCGTCTGCCAGCTCCGATCGTCGGTGAAACCGCCCGCCACCGCGAAAAGCCGTGGCGCTGCGCACCGGCCGCCGTTACCGTTCACCGGTGCGCACGGTGTTGCTGGGCGGAGCGCCCGGTGTCGGCAAGTCCAGCGTGGCCCGCTGCCTGCTCACCCTCGCCGAGCGCGGACCGGAACTCGTCCAATGGGTCGATGTCGATCACCTGTGGCTGCACCAGCCCTGGCGGGTCGACGAGCGGATGAAGACCATGGTGCAGGCGAACCTGCGTGCCGTAGCGGCCCACGCCGCCCGAGCCAAGGTCGGCATCCTGCTGATCACCTGGGTTTTCCAGTCCGCGGAGATGCACCGCCTCGTGACCGCACTGCTCCCGGCCGGGACGACGGCCGTATCGATTCACCTGCGCGCGGGTTACGACACGTGGCACCGGCGCTTCGAAGCGGACCCGGCGCGGCCACCCGTGAACGAGTTCTTCCAGGCGCGTTATGAAGCAGCACAGGCAACCGCTGCCGATCACGCGATCGACACCGACGACCTCACGCCGATGGAAGTGGCTCATCACGTGGCAGGCGTCATCGGCCTCGTCGAACCGCCACGCCGCTAAGCCTGTCCCCATAGCGGCTCTTGCCCGGCGCCCGCCAAGCCGTGGCGGGAGCTCTTCGCCGGTCACCGAGCTCCAGCGAATCCCTTGCCCTACAAGGAGAATGTACCCCGCGATCAGCAGCGACGAAACCGTGCCTGATACAACGATGTCATCGCCAGAAACTCTTGGATACCAACAAACACCACCATGACCTTAAGGATTAATTCACCTGATCGTGTCGCACATATGTTCTATCCAGCGCGGTATGATGGTGACGTGTCTGGGAATCTGTCCACTCTGGAACCGCCGCAGGAGCTGTGGCGACGATCCGGCCGTGAACTCGCCGACGAGGTGCGTACACGACTGGAGGCCATGTGGCGCCTGGACGCCGAACTCGGCCACTACCTCGCCGAAATCGACTCACGCGGCGCATCCAAACTGTACGGCTACGGTTCCACCGCGGCGTGGTTCGCCCACATGGGGCGGATGTCGCGTGGTGAAGCCAAAAAGTACCTCGATCGTGCCCACGGGTTGAATCCCGGCCGTAACATCGACGGTACCGAACTCCCCGCGGTGGCGCCAGCAACCGGCGCCGCCGCACTCGACGGCGAGATCGGCCCACACCACAGCGACCGTATTCTCCAGTTCCTGAAGAAGGTCCCCAGCTTTGTGTCCGATGAGGACAGATCCAAGGCGGAGAAGATTCTGGTGGAGCTGGCTCGTCACGCGTCGCCGCAGGAAGTGGTGAAGGCTGCTGATGAGTTGCTGGCGCGGATGGATCAGGACGGGAAGCCACCGAAGGACCCGGATCCGCCGGAGCGGAAACCGGAACTGCGGGTGCGGCAGCGCAAGGACGGCTGGTTCGACATCGACGGACAGCTCGACCCCATCACCGGAACCCGGCTGAGCACCATCCTCGACCCCCTGGCCACACCACGCCCCGCCGGGGAGGACAAGTGGCCGGACCTGCGGTCACCTTCCCAGCGGTACGGGGAAGCCTTCGGTGAGGCCATCGCGATGCTCGCCAACGTGCCGGATGTGCCCGGCGGCGACCGCGCCCAGCTCCTGGTCACCGTGACACTGGAGGACTTGAAGTCCAAGCTGGGCACCGCCTGCCTGGACATGGTCAGCCAGATCACCGCCACCGACGCACGCATGCTCGCCTGCGACAGCCAGATCATCCCCGCAGTACTGGGCACCAAGGGCGAACCGCTCGACCTCGGCAGAGCCAAACGACTGGTCACACCCGCACTACGCAAAGCGCTGACCATCCGGGACGGCGGCTGCACCTTCCCCGGCTGCCACCGCAAACCCCGACATTGCGACGCCCACCACATTATTACCTGGACGAATGGCGGACTCACCGTCCTCCGGAATCTCGTGCTGCTCTGCGGAGCACATCACCGAATGCTACACAAAGCCGACTGGTCGGTCCGCATCGCCGAAGACGGACTCCCCGAGTTCATCCCGCCAGATTACGTAGATCCCTTACGCACACCCAGAAGAAACGTCCTCCATCGCCCTGTCGTCGGCTAGGGCGTGTCTGACAAAAGGTTGGGCGTGCTGGCCGAGAGGCTCGTTCTTGTGTCGGCCCGGCTCGGTAGCATGCGACACATGGCCATCAAACTTGAGAACGTCGGCATCACCGTTCGCGACCTCGAAGCAGCGATCTCCTTTTTCACCGACCTCGGTCTCACGCTCGTCGGCCGTGACACGGTCAGTGGCGAGTGGACCGACACTGCCGTCGGCCTTGATGGCAACCACGCCAACATCGCGATGCTTCAGACACCAGACGGTCACGGACACCTTGAGCTCTTCGAGTACATCCACCCCGAAGCGATCGAGACGGAGCCCACTCGTCCCAACGAGATCGGCATGCACCGCGTCGCCTTCTCAGTCGACGACATCGACAAAGCCCTTGAGAAAGCCGCGAAACACGGATGCCATCCGCTTCGCGACGTAGCCACCTACGAGGACATCTACAAGCTCACGTACGTCCGCGGTCCCAGCGGCATCATCGTGATGCTCGCCGAGGAGCTGAAGAAGAACTGACGTCCGATGAGCAGTCGGCGTTGATCGAGAATCTGCTGCCGGGGTCAGCGGCGCGGCGACCGCGCCGTCGCGGAGACGACAGCGGCGATCGCGGTGAGGAACGCGAAGATCACGGCCAGCCCGGCCGGGACCCCGTTGCTCTTGTGGAAACCGAGCACGAAGTCGAGGTGGGCACCGAAGCTCGTGCCCGGCGGCATCGGCACGACCACGGCCACCACCGCGTACAGCAGGCCCAGGCCGAACAGCGTCCACGCCGCCCAGACGTGCCGCGCGAGCAGGAAGCCGGCCGGCACGACCAGGAGGAACGCACCGATCAGGCTGGCCACGACGTTCAGCCACACCATGCTCGACCACTCACCGAACGACCCGCCGATCACCACGTTCGCGAACACGAACCACATCAGCGCGATCGCCGTGCAGGCCGCGAGGACGGCCGCGACCACACCGGCCGGGAGGTTCGCCCGGCGCCGGACCGGCGCGGGGATCGGCGGCGGGAAACCCTGTGGCACGGACATCCGGGCTCCTGACGATCGCGGGTGGTATGGGAGAGTCTCCCACCTCCCGGCGCCGCGCTTCACCCGGCTGGCTGATTCCGGCCGCTGACGCCGATGAGCCTTCTCACGACGCAGCGGCGCTCACCAGGTGCTCACGGACAGGACCGCGGGAAACTCCTCGCTGAAGTCGTCGGTGCGCCGCGCGGGCAGGTCGATGGCGATCCCGTCGGCGGTGCGCGTCCACGAGAGCGGGCGGGAATGGCCGCCCAGCAAGCGGATCCGCGAGCGGTCGGTGATCGGGACATCGCCAGGGACGGTGAGTTTCGCGCCGGGCCAGTGCAGCGGGATGAGGTGGAAGGCGTCGCGGGTGCGGGTGTAGCAGACGTCGCCGTCCATCGCTCGCTGCCACGGTACCGAGCCGTAGATCGCGCGGCCGTTGATGCGCAGCCAGCGGCCGATGCCGAGCAGGCGGGTGCTCATCCAGTCCGGGATCGTGCCGTCCTCGCGCGGGCCGATGTTGAGCAGCATGGTGCCGTTCTTGCTGACCACCTCGGCGAGCAGCTGGACCAGCCGCGCCGACGACTTGATCTTCGCCGGGTCCTCGTTTTCGTTGTAGCCCCACGACTTCCCGATGTTCAGGCACGCCTCCCACGGGTCGGGGCGCAGGACGTACTTCTTGTTGTCCCCCTCCACGGTCGCGAAGTCCGGGTGCGCGACCTCGAAGCGGTCGTTGGCCACGACGCTCTTCGGACGCGGCCGGTCGGCGGCGTTGCGGTAGTAGTAGCCGAGGATTTCGTCGCTGTGCCAGTCCCACACCTTCGGCCGGAAGATCGAGCCGCCGCCGAACTCGTGGTAGCCCTGGCCGTCGGCCCAGAGTACGTCCGGGTCGTAGCGGTCGATCAGGGTCTTCAGGTGGACGTGCTCGTACTGCCGCACGTAGTCGGTCACCGGGCGATAGCCGGTGTAGGGGATTTCCACGCCGGTGTAAGGGTTTCGCGGCGGTGTGCCGAGGGCGGGACTGTAGAACTCGCCGAGCGAGTGATACAGCCCGCGCTTCAGGCCGGAGTGCCGGGCGGCGTGGAACAGCTCGCCGACGAGATCGCGGTGTGGCCCGAGCCGGACGGAGTTGCGGTCCGACGCCGGATTGCCGAACAGCTGGAATCCGTCGTGGTGCTTGGAAGTGAGCACGAAATACCGCGCTCCGGCCTGTTCGAACAGCCGCACCCAGGCACGCGGGTCGTAGCGGCGCGCGGTGAACCGCGGGATGAAGTCGTCGTAGTTCACGTTCGCGCCGTAGGTGCGCAGGTGGTGCTCACGGGTTCCGGTGCCGCGCGCCGGATCCGTGACGTTCATGGCGTAGAGGTACCACTCGGCGGCGTGCTTGGCGTCGCCCCAGGCCAGCGCGGAATAGACGCCCCAGTGGATGAAGATCCCGAACTTCGCCGAGGGGAACCAGGGCGTGGCCGCGGGCCGGGCGAGATCCGCGGCCCGCGCGGCGGGCGCGGTGAACCCGAGCATCCCGGCGCCGGCGGCCGCGCCCGCCGCGGCGAGCATGCTGCGCCGGCTGATCCTGCGCTGTTCCGGCATCGTTGCCTCACTCCCGAAGTCCCCACAGTGGTCATCAGATGTCTAAGCGTTTCAGGCGTACCAGGCCAAACGCCACCGAAGCAAGGGTCCTGTCTCGCCATAGCCAGCAAACCCCTTATTCACCGTGGTGTTCACGATGATGAACACGCCGGGTTTCCGGCACGCGGCGGTTGACGTCACCCCGGAGCATTCTTACGCTCGGCTCCGATACATCTGATCTATTCAGGCTGAATAGCGGAGGGACCCGGCCCATGTGCGCGGCATTCGAACGGGAGACCAGCCGGCGGACCGCGTTACGGGGCGGCCTCGTCCTCGCGGCGGGCCTAGCGAGTACGACACTCGCCACGCCCGCCTTCGCCGCACCGGAACCGGCCGGGCGCAGGCTGCCGTTCCTGCTCGACATGGTGCAGAACAACCCGGGTGAGCCGTCGTTTTCCAGCCGCTTCACCGATCCCGCGAAGCTCAGGGAGTACGGCTACGACGGGCAGGTGATCAACGAGTTCAAACCACCGCACGCCGCGATCACCTTCGACTCCTTCGATCCACGTGTCTTCCCGGCGGGCTCGCCCGGCCGCGCCTGGGTCGAGGCGGCGGCGCGGTCCATCGACGCCCACATCGCGCGGGCGCACGCGGCCGGGATCGCCGCGTACGTCTTCACCGACATCATCGTGCTGCCGAAACGACTCGTGGAGCTGTACGGCGACCAGATCCTCGACAACAAGGGCCGGATCAGCCTCGAACGCCCGCTCACCCAGCACATCCACCGGCTCATGCTGCGCGAGGTCTTCACCCGGTTCCCCGAGCTCGACGGTCTCGTCGTGCGCACCGGCGAGACCTACCTGCAGAACATGCCGTTCCACACCGGGAACAACCCGATCACCAACGGCGAGAACAGCCACCTGACCCTGCTCGGCATCCTGCGCGACGAGGTCTGCGTCCGCGCGGGCAAGCGGATCTTCTACCGGACGTGGTCGACCGGGAGCGACAAGCTGACCAGCGACCCCGCGTTCTACCGGCAGGTGACCGACAAGGTCGAAACGCACGAGAACCTGGTGTTCTCGATCAAGCACACCGCGAAGGACTTCTGGCGGACCATCCCGTTCAACCAGACCATCGGGGTCGGCAAGCACCGGCAGATCATCGAGGTCCAGTGCCAGCGCGAGTACGAGGGCAAGGGCGCCTTCCCCAACTACGTGATCGACGGCGTGGTCAACGGCTTCGAGGAGTTCCGCACCCAGCCGAGGACCGGCGCGATCGGCCTCGCCGACGTCATCGGCAATCCGATCGTCGCCGGTATCTGGACGTGGTCACGCGGGGGCGGGTGGCGCGGACCGTATCTGCACAACGAACTCTGGTGCGACCTCAACACCTGGGTGATGGCACGCTGGGCCCGCGACACCGGACTGGGCGAGGAAGGCGCGTTCACCGCCTACGCGTCGTCGAGACTCGGGCTGCGGGGCGACCAGCTCCGCCGGTTCCGGCGGCTCGCGTTGCTGTCCGCGGCCGGGGTGCTGCGCGGGCACTACAGCGTCGTGCACCCGATGGGCAAGCTCATGTGGACCCGGGACCAGTTCCTCGGCGGCTCGGACAAGGACCTCACCAGCGACTTCGCCGCGATCGTCACCGCGGGCCGGGTGGACGTCGTGCTCGACGAGAAACAGCGCGCGGCGCGGATGTGGGACGAGATCGTGGCGCTGTCGTGGACGCTCCCGCTGCGCGATCACGCCGACCGGGACTACCTGCGGGTGTCCGCGCGGTACGGGCAGTCGTGGCACCGGGTGGTGCACCACGGCTGGGAGGTCATGCTGCGCGGGTTCGCCGGGGATCGCGGCGGCCGGTACGACAAGGCCGCGATGCGCCACCACCTCGCCCGGTACGACGCGGAATGGGAGCGCTGGCAACGGCTCGCCGAGTGCGAGCCGTCCTGCGCGACGCTGTACCAGCCCTACAGCTTCGGGCCCAAGGGGCCGGACGGCCTCTACAACGCCGATCCGGACCACGGCATCAAGCCCGCGACCGACCACTACCGCGCCCTGCTCTCGGGCTGAGACGTCGCCCGCACCGCCGGATGGAGGTATCCGTGCTGCGGATTTCGTCGGTTGTTGGCCTCCCGGGGCACGGATACGATCGCCGGAACCCCGCTCGCCCCCACCGACGATCAGCGCGAAGGAAACCCCGGATGAACCGCAAGGCGCGCCCCTCCGAGCGGCCCGCTCCCCAGCTCGACGAACTCTCCCGCAAGATCATCGAGCAGCTCCAGGAGGACGGCCGCCGGCCCTACGCCACCATCGGCAAGGCGGTCGGGCTGTCCGAGGCGGCGGTCCGGCAGCGGGTCCAGCGGCTCTCCGAAAGCGGCGTCATCCAGATCGTCGCGGTCACGGATCCCTTGCAGGTCGGCATGTTCCGGCAGGCGATGATCACGATCACCGTCGACGGCCCGATCGAACCGGTGGCCGAGGCGCTCGCCGAGATGAACGACATCGACTACGTCGTGATCGCCGTCGGCCGGTTCGACATCATCTGCGAGGCGGTGTGCGAGGACGACGCCGCGCTGCTCGACCTGATCTCCAACCGGATCCGCACCCTGCCCGGGGTGCGCAGCGCGGAGACGCTCGTCTACCTCAAGCTGATCAAGCAGACCTACCAGTGGAACAGCCACTGACATCGCGACAACGAAATCCGTAGCACTATCCCCTTAGGACGATTGATCCAGTCGAACATAGCCGCGATGTACGACTGATTCCCTTGCCAAAGCTCCCGTCGGTGTGCGATAACGGGTCCATCGAGCCCGACCGACCACGCTGTGAGGGATAGCCATGACCGCAACCACCGAACCCGCCCCCGCGGGCTCGCCGAGCCTGTCCGGTTCGGCCGCCGACCACCTGTGGCTGCACTTCACCCGCCACGGCGCGCAGGCCGACAAGACCCCGGTCATCGTGCGTGGCGAGGGCGCCTACGTCTGGGACGAGAACGGGAAGCGCTACCTCGACGGCCTCGCCGGGCTGTTCGCCGTGCAGGTCGGCCACGGCCGCGAAGAACTCGCCGACGCGGCCGCCCGCCAACTGCGTCAGCTGGACTACTTCCCGCTGTGGGGCCACGCGCATCCGGCCGCGATCGAGCTGGGCGAACGCCTCGCGGCGAGCGCGCCCGGCGACCTCAACCGCGTCTTCTTCACCGTCAGCGGCGGCGAATCCGTCGAGACGGCGTGGAAACTGGCCAAGCAGTACTTCAAACTCGCCGGGAAACCCACCAAGCACAAGGTGATCAGCCGCTCGCTCGCCTACCACGGCACGTCACAGGGCGCGCTGTCGATCACCGGGCTGCCCGGGGTGAAGCAGGATTTCGAGCCGCTGGTGCCGAGCACCCGGCACGTGCCGAACACCAACTTCTACCGCGCGCCGGTGCACGGGGACGACTACGAGGCCTTCGGCCGCTGGGCCGCCGACCAGATCGCGCAGGCCATCGAATTCGAGGGGCCGGACACCGTCGCCGCGGTGTATCTCGAGCCCGTGCAGAACACCGGCGGCTGCTTCGTCCCGCCGCCCGGCTACTTCGAGCGGGTCCGCAAGATCTGCGACGACAACGACGTTCTGCTCGTGTCCGACGAGGTGATCTGCGCGTTCGGCAGGCTGGGCCACCAGTTCGGCGCGTCCCGGTACGGCTACCAGCCCGATCTCCTCACTGTCGCGAAAGGACTGACCTCGGCGTACGCGCCGCTCGGCGCGGTGCTGATCAGCGACCGGATCGCCGAACCGTTCCTGCGCACGTCCACGACGTTCATGCACGGCTCGACCTACGGCGGGCATCCGATGGCCTGCGCCGTGGGGCTGGCCAACCTCGACCTCATCGAGCGCGAAGGCATCTACCGGCACGTACTGGACAACGAGGCGCGCTTCAAGTCCACTTTGGACAGGCTGCTGGACCTGCCGATCGTCGGCGACGTCCGCGGCGCCGGGTTCTTCTACGGCATCGAGCTGGTCAAGGACAAGGCCACCAAGGAGACTTTCGACGCCGAGGAGTCCGAGCGCATCCTCCGCGAGCACGTTTCCGGTTCCCTGTTCGAGAACGGCCTCTACTGCCGCGCGGACGACCGCGGCGAGCCGGTCATCCAGCTGTCCCCGCCGCTGATCTGCGACCAGACGCAGTTCGACGAGATGGAGCAGATCCTGCGGGATACGCTCACCGGGGCGTGGAAGCTGCTCTGACCGGCTGGCCCGCCCTCGGCGCCGCACCCCGAGAAGGAGGTCCTCATGCAGCACGCTCCCGCCGACCTGATCTTCACCGGCGGCCCGGTGCGGAGCGGGGGGGGGGGGGGGGGGGGGGGGCGGGCCGGCGACTGCGGGTCGGTGAGGGAGCGGGGGGCGCTCGGCGGGACCTGCGTTGCGCCCATAAAACACAGGGTCGCAGTGGGG
>NZ_JBHYIQ010000031.1:38316-62108 GCF_042739895.1 Amycolatopsis sp. NPDC059021 | reverse complement strand
CGGGCTCCCCCGGCGGGCCGGATCAGCGCGCTCGGCGCCGACGTCGAAGCGCTGACCGGCCCGAAGACCGAGGTGATCGAGCTGCGGGGCAGGCTGCTGCTGCCCGGTTTCCAGGACGCGCACATCCACGCCGTCGGCGGGGGTTACGAGCTCGGGCTGTGCAATCTGTCCGAAGTGGACACGCTCGCGGAGTACACCCGGGTGATCGCCGGGTACGCGCGCCGGAAACCGGACGCCGCCTGGATCACCGGCGGCGGCTGGTCACTGGAAGCGTTCCCGGGCGGACTCCCGGCACGGCAGCAACTCGACACCCTCGTCGCCGATCGGCCGGTGTTCCTGGTCAACCGCGACCACCACGGCGCGTGGGTGAACTCGCGGGCGCTGGAACTGGCCGGGATCACCCGGCACACCCCGGACCCCGCGGACGGCCGGATCGAGCGCGACGCCGACGGGGAGCCGAGCGGGACGCTGCAGGAAGGCGCGATGGGGCTCGTCGGCAAGCTCGTCCCCGAAGCCACGCCGGCCGAGATCTTCGACGGCCTGTTGCGCGCCCAGGATCTCCTGCACTCGCTGGGGATCACGGCGTGGCAGGACGCGCTGCTCGGCGCGTACGGCGGGATGCCCGACCCGAGTGACACCTACCTCGAGGCCGCCGCGAGCGGGAAGCTGACCGCGCGGGTCTCGGGCGCATTGTGGTGGGATCGCGACCGCGGTGCCGAGCAGATCGACGAGCTGGTGGCGAAACGCGCACGATTCCGCTATCCGCGGCTGAAGGCGCGGACGGTCAAGATCATGCAGGACGGGATCGCCGAGAACCACACCGCCGCGATGATCGACCCGTATCTGGGTGGCTGCGGTTGTTCGGGCGCGCACCGCGGGATCAGCTTCGTCGACCCGCACCGGCTCGGCGAGTATGTGTCCGCTTTGGACCTGCTGGACTTCCAGGTGCATTTCCACGCGCTGGGCGACCGCGCCGTCCGCGAGGCACTCGACGCCGTCGAGCTGGCCAGGGAGACCAATGGCCACCGGGGAAACCGGCATCATCTCGCCCACCTGCAGATCGTGCACCCCGAAGACATCCACCGGTTCGCGCTGCTGGGCGCGGTGGCGAACATCCAGCCGCTGTGGGCGGCCCACGAACCGCAGATGGACGAGCTGACGATCCCGTTCCTCGGCAAGGAACGCGCTCGCTGGCAGTACCCGTTCGCCGCCCTGCTCAACTCCGGCGCCACTCTCGCCGCGGGCAGCGACTGGCCGGTCACCAGCCCGGATCCGCTGCAGGGCATCCACGTCGCGGTGAACCGGATCAGCCCCGGTTCGGACGCCGAGAGCTTCCTGCCGGAACAACGGATCGGGCTCGCCGCCGCGATCGACGCGTACACCTCGGGAGCCGCCTACGTCAATCACGCCGACGACACCGGGCGCATCAAGACCGGGAATCTCGCCGATCTGGTGCTGCTCGACCGAAATCCCTTCGACGGCCCCGTTTCCGCCATCGCCGACACGCGGGTGGCGATGACGTTCGTGGAAGGGCAACGGGTCTACTGCGCGGACAACGCGTGAGCGGGCCTGCCCTGCTCGTGACCCCTCGGCTTGTTCCGAAGGGCGATCTCGCGTGATCGGGGGGCGATCTCACGTGATTGAAGGCGATCACTCGAAGGACACCCAGGTCACGAGGAGCACATGGACCTGGTCCTGGTCGGTCAGCAGTAGATAGGTGATCAGGCCCCGGCCGTCTCCGAAAGGCAGGTGGTACATGCCGCCCTCCGGATTGTCGGCATTGAGCGGTTCACCTCGTTTGGGCACCAGCGAGAGCACCGTCATCGCCTCGGCGAACGCGGCGACTCCGTCCGACGGCAGAGCACGGATCTGGTCGCGCGCGTCAGGGTCGATGTCGATCGAGTACGCCACGTGCTGGTCCTGACCTGAAAGTGAAAGCGCAGGTCAGATACCGAGTTCCGCCTGGAGCTTGTCCCACGTCACGCTGCCGGGCCGCGGCCGTCCGGTACGGTGCGCCTCGGCAGCGTTTGCCAGCATCCGGCGGTAACCATCGGGATCACGCTCGGTCAGCAACGCTACCCGCCGCCAGGTACGAAGCACTTCCCGCAGCCGATCCAGCCGCAATGTCTGCCGCGCGGCGACGAGCGCGGCCTCGAACGCAGCGTCGAATTCGTCGAGCTGCTCCGGCAATAATGCCGCCCGGATCGCTTCCGGTGAGCTGAACTTCGCCGCCGCGTCCGCGTCCCCCGACCACTCAGGAGACGCCTCCAGTCCGTCGACGTCCGACGGACGAGGTGACTCAGGGTAGTGCGCGGCTGCGGTCATACCGCCATCCTAGCGGCTGAGTGCGCGCTGAGACCGGACCGGCGGCAACCTCACCCGTTCGAATCGACCTGCGCGGGTCAGGGGATGCGGGAGTTGAGCTGGGTGATTTCGGCGGACTGGTCGGTGACGATCTGCTGGGCGAGTTCCTTCGTCCCGGGGTGACTTCCTTGGGACAGCGCTGTTTTCGCCATGTCGACGCCGTGGCCGAGGTGTTTGGCCAGCAGGGCGGTCCAGGTCTTGTCGAAGGCGGCGCCGGAGGATTCGTCGAGGGACTGCAATTCGGCGGCGGTGAGCATGCCCGGCATGGCGTGGCTCGCGTGGTCGCCGGCGACCGGGACCGCGACGTTCCATGAGCGCAGCCAGCCCGACATCCGGTCGATCTCGGCGTTCTCCTTCTCCGTGATCTCCGTGGCCATGTGCCGCACGAACTCGTCCTGGCTGCGTTTCAGCGCCAGCGCGGAAACCACCACGGACTGCCGGTGGTGCGGGATCATCATGGTGGAGAACTCGACGTCGGCCTGGTTCTGCCCCGCGCCGCCTCCCCCACCCGCTCCGCCCGCCGTCATCGAACATCCGGTCATGAATACCGCGGCCAGCCCGAGAACGGCGGCTAGCAGGCGTCGACGCATGGGTTCTCCCTTGCCGGTGGTGCCTCCTACCCGGTGATACGGTCACCTTCCCGGAAGGGTTCAAAGAATTCGGCAGGCTGTCGGAAACCCGTCACTACCCATGGGTGACGCCCAGCCGTTTGCCCAGCCAGTCCAGCGAACGGACCATGCCCGCGTTCCAGGCAAACCAGTTGTGCGCGCCGCCGACCTTGATGAGGTGGACCGGGAGGCCGTTGCGGCGGCAGGCTTCGAGCACTTTGCGCTGCTGCGCCATCCCGGCGGTGTCCCCCTCGCCGACGGTCAGGATTCCCGCGCTGCCGGGAAGTTTCACGCGCCCGAGGACGTCGATCGGGTTGATCTCGGCGAATTTCCGTTCGTCACCGCCGAAAGCCTCGTCGACGGTCCGGCGGCGCGAGCCCAGCGTCGGCTCGTCCTCCCCCGATATGTCCACAAAGGACGGGAAGAGCTGGGGCCTGCGCACGGCGAGCTGCAATGCGCAGGTGCCGCCGTAGGACGAGCCGGCGACGGCCCAGTGCCGGGGCGCCGGGTCGATCTGGAGGTTCGCCCTGATCCACGCCGGGACGTCCTCGGCGAGGTAGGTCTCCGCGGCGCCGAGCCGGGAATCCAGGCACAGCGGGTTGGCGAAGTGGCCGCCGGTCGTGTCGGGCATGACCACCACCGGCGCGATGCCGTGGTGGGTGGCCGCGTAGCCGTCCATCATCGTGGACAACTGTCCACCGCGCACCCAGTCGGCGGGCGCGCCGGGCTGGCCGTGCAACAGCATCAGCACCGGCAGCAGCGGCCGGTTCGGCGCGAAGTAGGCCGGGGGCAGGTAGATGTAGGCCGGGCGGGACGGGGTGAACGCCGCCTTCACCGCCGGGATCGGCATCTTCACCAGCACGCCGGAGCGGCGCAGGTCCGGCGGCGGGCGCCAGATGTCCCGCAGCGCCCGGCCCGGCCGCGGCGGCACCGGTTCGGGCACCGGCGCGGGGAGGTGCGCCATCGCCACCTCGTTGACCGGATCGACGCCGAGCACGGCCCGGATCGTCGGGTACTGCCCGTAGTAGGCGTTGATCCCCAGCACCGAGGTCAGCAGCACTAGCAAGGCACCGCACACCGCGGCGAGCCTGCGCCACCACGGCGTCCGCCACTGGCTCGCCACCGCGAGACCGAGCGCCCACACCCCGGCGCCGCCCCAGAGCACCACGGTGAGCGGCAGCGCGTCGGGGAACAGCCGCAGCACCGACCCGAGCAGCCATTCGACGAGCACGCACGCCACGACCGTGCTCGCGGTGATCGCCGGGACGACCTTGAGCCACCACGTCCTTCCCCGCCGCGCCAGCAGCGCGACGGCCCCTGTCACACCGAAGACCACCACGACGACCGGGAGCCAGCCGTCGATGACCGAGATGTCGAGGAAGGCGTTCACGTCGTCTCGGCGAGTCTCGCTCGATAGACGTCACGAGCGGCGAGACTGACCGCGAGGTGATCGGTGAGCGGGTCGAAGAACGCGACGCGGTACTTCTCGTCCGTCACCGTGGACGAGGTGAAGTACACCGCGGAAAAGGCCGCGATGAACAGCGAGACCTGGAGCAGTTCGTTGGGCACCGGAATCTGGATGCCGAACAGCGTTCCCGGTGTGGGCCCACTGGTCGCGTACGCCTTGATCACCTCGTCCTTGAGCGCGATCTTGCCGAACGTCACGAAGAAGACGAAGGTCAGCGTAGCGAAAACGAGCGTCTGGAACGCCTGGGTGAGCACGAGGACCAGCACCATGTTGGCGCGTTCCAGCTTCGTCAGCGGGACCCGGTCGGTGTCCGCGACGGCCCGCGCGAACGGCTGGAAGGGGGTGCCTGCGAGCTTGTCCAGCGCGACCGTGGCGTTGCGCAGCGAGGTGAGGCGGCGCACCTCCTCCGAGAGCATCGTGAGCATGAACAGCACGGCCACCACGACGAACAGCGCGACGACCCACCACATCCGCTTCCGTTCCACCGAAGCGGCGAACTGCCAGATCTCCGCGGTGAAGAACCCGAACAGGGTGAACAGCAGGAACAGCGGGAGCGCCCGGCTGGTCAGCTCGCCGAGGCTCTTGGCCTGCCGCACCGCCGAACGCGCCGACCAGCCCACGATCGAGCCGCCACCGAGAAAGGCGATACCGAACAGCAGAAGGACCACGACGGCGTGCGCGGGGATCGTGACCGGCAGCGGGTCCTCGTCCGGGCCCAGCAGCCACGCGATCGGCAGCACCAGCACGTACACCGCGATCGCGACCGAGGCGACGGTCGTCCCCCGATGGCGGAGCACCGCCCAGCGGACCCATTTCGTGGTCAGCCACGCGGCCAGTGCCGGGGCCACGACCAGCGACAGCAACAGGCCGTAATAGCCCACCAGGAACAGGTCGTTCTCCAGCCGGCGCTCGAACTCCGCTTCCGTGCCGCCGTCGACGACGTCCAGGGTGATGACGAGCAGCTGCCACACCGCGGCGAACGCCAGTGCCGGGACGACGCGCACCAGCAAGCTCCGCGGGCGGCCCTTGACGACGGCGGGCAGCCCTCGCCGCCGGAACCACTGTTCTGCCGCGTCCCGGTCGTACCGCTGTTCCATCCGCCGATCCCCTTCGCGTGTTCTCTCCGTCTACTGTGGACCGCAATGATCGCGCGGACCATCCGCGCACCAGCGCGGACGGCCCCGCCGATCGGCGGGAAATCGCCCCGCCGGGTGACTGGGCTATCGTCGGCAACGAGGACTAGAGCGGGCAGGAGCGCCAGGGTGATCCGTGTTGTTGTGGTGGACGACGAAGCGCTGGTGCGGTCCGGATTCCGGCTGATCCTCAACGCCGCGGGCGACATCGAGGTCGTCGCCACCGCCGCCGGCGGCGAGGCCCTCGACGAGATCACCCGGCACCGGCCCGACGTCGTGCTGCTCGACATCCGGATGCCCGACGTCGACGGCCTCACCGTGCTCGGGCGGATCCGGCGGCTGCCCGAACCGCCCGTGGTCGCGATGCTGACGACGTTCGACTCCGACGAGTACATCGCCGCGGCGCTGCGCGCGGGAGCCGCCGGGTTCATCCTCAAGGACACCGATCCCGACCAGCTCGCGCACCTGGTGCGCACGCTGGCGGGCGGCGGCGTGGTGCTGTCGGCGAAGGTCACCCGGTCGGTGGTCGACCGGTATCTCGAAGGCCGCGAGGATCCGGCCGCGACCGCGAGCGTCGGCAGGCTCAGCGAGCGGGAGCGCGAAATCCTCGTGCTCATCGCCGACGGGCTGTCGAACGCCGAGATCGCCGCCGCCGTCCATCTGTCGGTCGGCACGGTCAAGGACCACGTGAGCGCGATCCTGACCAAGCTCAAGGTGGCCAGCCGGGTGCAGGCGGCGCTGCTCGCGCAGCGTGCGGGCCTGCTGGCCGGTGACGAGCGATGAACCGGCTGTGGCCGTGGACACGCAGGCTGCCGTCGTGGGTCTTCGACCTCGCGCCGGTCGGGCTGGCGGCGCTCGACACCTGGCTCAACGCCAAGCACGCCACACCATACGAGTTCAGCGCGGCGGCGATCGCGACAGTGGCGCTCCTGCTGCGCCGGTCGTTCCCGCTCACCGTGCTGGTGATCACGTTCCCCTCGATGGTCGTCTCGCAGTCCGTCGTCCCCGCGCTCATCGCGCTGTACACCGTCGGCTGCCACTACCGCAATCGCTGGCTGCTGGGCGGCTGCATGGCGGCGGGAGCGCTCGGCTACGCCACGCCGTGGCCGCCGATGCTGGAGCTGTCGCACGACGACGTGCTGCTCGGGCTGATCTACTCGACGATGACCGCGGCGGCGCCGGTGTTCCTCGGCATGCTCGCCAGGACCGGGCGCGAGCTGTCGGTGCGGATCGACGAGATCGAACAGGCGCGCGAGCAGGAGCGGCTGCTCATCGAGCAGACGACCCTGGCACGGGAACGCACCCAGCTGGCAAGGGAAATGCACGACGTGGTCTCGCACCAGGTCAGCCTGATCGCGGTCAGCGCGGGCGCGCTGCAGGTCGGCGCGCCCGACTCCGGGACGAAGGAGGCCGCGTCGACCATCCGCGAGCTCAGCGTGAACACCCTCGACGAGCTGCGGCACATGGTGACGCTGCTGCGTGCCTCGGGCAGCCAGCCGACCGAGTTGACCCCGCAGCCGACGCTGGCCGAACTGGAGCGGCTCATCGCGACCAGCGGCATCCCGGTCGAACGGCACGGCGAGCTGCCCACCGGCCTCGGCGCACCCCAGCAGCGCGCCATCTACCGCACGATCCAGGAGGCGCTGACCAACGCGCGCAAGCACGCGCCGGGCGCGAGCGTCACCCTCCACATCGGACACACCGCGACCGAGGTCGACGTCACTGTCGTGAATGGACGGCCCACCCGCCCGACGCTGAGCCTGCCCAGCGCGCAGCACGGTCTCATCGGGCTGCGGGAGCGGGCCGAACTGCTCGGCGGCTCCTTCGAAGCGGCGCCTTCGCCCGAGGGCGGCTACCGGGTCCGCCTGCGGCTGCCGCTTTCCGCTAGCTGACCGGCGGGGGCGAAATCCCGCCGACCGGCGGGCCCGCGCCGGACGGTCAACGGATGGTGGCGGGCCTGCTCGTCCGGCCAGGCTGGAGGCACGGTCCTCGGGCCGTCCGGCGCGGTGTCCGCCGCCCGGCCCCCTCCTCGATCCGGGAGTCACCGATGGGCATCGCGATCGTCCTGATCGTGCTCGTGGCCGTCGCGGTCGGCGCGATCTTCGTGTCCCGCGCCCAGGCCGCGGCCAGGCAACGTCAGCTGGAAGACACGAAGGCCGAGACACGCCGCTGGGTGGAACGGCTCGGCGGGCAGGTCCTCCAGCTCGTCGGCACGAACGAGGCCTCGAAGCAGGCGCTCGCGGACGCGTCGGAGCGGTACCACGCCGCGGGCAGCCAGCTCGAACAGGCACGGACGGCCGAACAGGCCGAGCTGGCAAGGGAAACCGCGCTCGAAGGGCTGTACTACATCCGGGCCGCGCGGGTCGCGATGGATCTCGACCCCGGCCCCGCCCTGCCGGGCGCCGAGGAACGCGCCAAGGCGGGCGCGGTCACCGAGCACCGCAGGGTCGAGGTCGACGGCCAGACCTACGAGGCTTCGCCGCAGCCGGGCGAGAACACCCCGCACTACTACCCCGGCGGCGAGGTGGCGGGCCGACCGGTGCCGCAGGGCTGGTACAGCACGCCGTGGTGGAAGCCCGCGCTGATCGGCGGCGCGTGGGGGCTCGGCGCGGCGGTCGTGGTCGGCGGGCTGTTCGCCGGAATGGCCGGGGCGGCCGCCGCCGGCGCCTGGTCGGACGGATACGCGGCCGGGCACCACGACGGCGCCGATGCCGGGTACGCCGGGTTCGACGCGCACGACGCGGTTTCCGCCGACTACAGCGACTTTGACTACTGATCGGAGCGCGGAGCCGAAGGTGATCCGGGTGGTCGTGGTCGACGACGAGGCGCTGGTGCGGACGGGACTGGAACTGATCCTGAACGCGGCGGGCGATGTCCGGGTCGTCGCCACCGCCACCGGTGCCGAGGCGATGGCCGCCGTCACCGGCCATCGACCGGACGTCGTGCTGCTCGACATCCGGATGCCCGACGTCGACGGCCTCACGATCCTCCGGCAGCTCCGCGAGACGACGCCGCAGACGCCTGTGGCGATACTGACGACGTTCGGCTCCGACAGCTACGTCGTGAAGGCCCTGCGTTCGGGCGCGGCCGGGTTCATCCTCAAGGACACCCGCCCCGAACAGCTGGCCCAGCTCGTCCGCACGCTCGCGGCGGGCGGGGTCGTGCTGCCGCCGCGTTCAGCGCGGGGACGAACGGTGTGGTGAGACGGCGTGCGCGAAGCGATCGGTGGCGGCCACCCGCGCGGCGGTGAGCTCGGCGCTCCCGCCGTGCCCGGTGTCGTCGATCAGGACCAGCTCGGCCTCCGGCCACGCGGCGACGAGTTCCCACGGCGTGCCGCTGAGATTGGACAGGTCGAGCCTGCCCTGGATGACCACGCCGGGAATGCCGGCGAGCCGCTCCGCGTGCCGCAGCGCCATGTCCTCCTCGAGCCAGGAACCGTTCCCGAAGTAATGAGTCACGATGCGCGCGAACGCCAGCCGGAACCTCGCGTCCTCGAACCGCGGATTCCGCGGCGAGGTCGGGACTATCGCCGATTCCCAGTCACACCAGTCCTTCGCGGCCTTCGCCCGGACGTCCGGATCGGGATCGAAAAGCAGGCGGTGATAGGCACCGGCGAGATCACCGTCCCGGCTGCTTTCCGGCACTCCGGCGCGAAACCGTTCCCACGCTTCGGGAAAGAGCGGGCCGAGGCCCCGGATGAGCAGTTCGGTCTCGGTCCGCCTGCCCATCGAAACGCACGCCAGCACCAGCTCCGAAACCCGGTCCGGATGACGGACCGCGTAGGTGATCGCGAGCGCGGATCCCCACGAGGCGCCGAAAAGCTGCCAGCGCTCGATACCGAGCATCGTGCGCAGCAGCTCCATGTCGCCGATCAGATGCCAGGTGGTGTTGGCCGAAAGGTCCACGTCCTGCTCGCTCGCGTGCGGGGTGCTGCGCCCGCAGCCGCGCTGGTCGAACAGGATGATGCGATACCGGGCGGGATCGAAATAACGCCGCGCGTACGGCGTGCACCCCGAACCGGGGCCGCCGTGCAGCACGACCGCGGGTTTCCCGTCCGGATTACCGCATTCCTCCCAATACACCTGGTTTCCGTCACCCACGTCGAGCATTCCGTGCCAGTAGGGCTCGATTTCCGGGTACAAACTCGCTTCACCCCCAGTGAAGTAACAGTGCTGTCAGGATATCATCCGATGATCATATGTGTGAAGCATCCACGTCGCGGGGACGGATCGAGGCAATCATCACCGTGCGAAGATCGTTCGCATGAGTGAGCCGTCGGAGAAACACCTCGCGTACACCTGGATTCCACGCGGTGAGACGGTGTTGTTCCTGCGCCGTCATCCGGAGAATTTCCTCGGCGGCAAATGGGAGCTGCCCGGCGGCACGGTCGAACCCGGCGAGCCACCGGAGCGGACCGCTGTCCGCGAGGCCGCCGAGGAGGCCGGGCTCACGATCACGGTGACCGGCGAGCGCAGCAGGCACACCTGGCGCGACGTCACCGGCCGCGACCTGCTCGTCCACGCGATCGTCTACGACGCCACCGAAACCGCGGACGCCGGCGTCGCGCTCAATCCCGGGGAGCACGACGACTTCGCCTGGCTGCCCCCGGAAGAGGCCGCCGCCCTTGACCTCCTCCCGCACGTCCGCGAAACCCTCACCACCCGGTGAACGACGCGATACCCACCACGGTCGTCAAGACGGCGTCGGCGGCGACGGCGAGCCAGACGATCCGCAGCCGCCGTCGCTCGTCCCATCGGGTGAACCGCAGCAGCCAGGCCAGCCCCGGCAGCACGAGGATCGCGTGCATGGCGACGGCGTGCAGCGGCTTCAGCGATCCCGCGGTCGTGTAGGCCAGCTGCGGCTCGCCGCCCCGCGCGAGCACGACACCGCGCGCGATCATCACCGCGCCGGTGGCCAGCGCCACCAGCAGCACCAGCAGGCCGAAGCGCACCGCGAGCCGCATGCTCGGACTGAGCACGCGGGGGTCGGCCATGGCCGCGACGGTGAAGCACAGCAGGGTCAGGATGATCACGGCGCCGCCCGCGGCGAGCGTCATCGAGACCGCGGTGTCGAAGCCCGTTTCGAAGTTGAAGTGCGAGGGCACGCGGCGCCACGCCTGCATGCTCACCAGCGTCACCTCGGCGACGCACGCACCGGTGAACACGCCGAGCAGCGGTCGGCGCAGGACCGGGCGCATCTTCACGTACGACGTGGCCCAGGCGACCGAAATCAGCGTCAGCCCGAACGAAAGCCCGAACGTCACGGCCTTGCGCAGCGAAACCGGGCCCAGCCAGGAACCACCGGTCAGGAGCAGGACGACCGCGGTCATGAATCCGCTGAGGAACAACACCGCGCCGACCGCGTAGGCCGTCCGTTCGATCTTCCGGCCGTCGCGCCAGATCGCGCCCAGCGCCGCGCCCGCGGTCCGTATTCCCGCCGTCCCCATGATTGTCATCATGGGCTCAAGTGTCGGGTGCCGGACCGGAGAACGCGTCCGTCCGGTGACGACAACCGACGTACGCATATTTGCGTATCCCGGTGGGCTGTCGACGACTTCCCCAGACGACGCAGCGCCGGACACTCGGGGTTGTACCCGGCGCTGCGCCCACCGACAGAAGTTTCCCGCCGTGACGAGCCCAGCGGTACGCCCAGTGTCCGAGCTTGCCCGAAATTGGCTGCTCAGTGCCCATGCGGCAGCTTTCCGGTCCGGATATCCGGCCGGGCGGCCCGCACGGATGGTCACCTGTTCGGAGTCGGCCGGACACCCATGGTGACGACTACCGGCACACCTCCGGAAGCTCCGGAACCGCGCGGCGGCGAACACGCGACGGTTTCGACAGGACACCCCGGCGTCGCCGATTCCGTCTTCGATCATTAATGGAAAAGCAGAAGTAAAGGACGATCAGAGATTCTTTGTCGAAGTATTGCCAGTGGTATTAACCACTCGTCTGGAAGCGTGCGAGAACGACCGTACGAGTTCTACTCTTGCATTATGTACATCGCATTGTTGCGCTACACAGCGCCCACCGAGGAAGTCGACTACGCATTGCCCGACCACAGCGCCTGGTTGCGCAAGCAGTTCGCACGGGGCCTGTTCCTCGTCTCCGGAAAAGGGACCGGCAACGCCGACCAGGTGATCCTGACCCGCCCCCTGCACCGCGGCAAACTGGACGCGGTCCTGGCCACGGACCCGTTCGTCCTGCAACGTCTCGCCCGCTACGACGTCATCGAGTTCTCCGCGACTCGCACCGCACAGGAACTGTTAGCCATCAACGAGGCCATCGCCTCCTGATCACGGACGCCAGCGGCGAGGTGGCCTTCGGCAGCGACGCCCGCCACCTCCCGGCGAAGAACCGACGGGTCCGAGATCCCGCGAGCGCCCCGCGCCGCCGGTCGATCCGCCGTCCAGGGTAAGAACACCGAAGAAACCCCGGGATTCGTTGAAGGCTCACCTATGATCGTCCGGGCAACACCGCCCGCGGCACGCACAGGAGAGCACGCATGAAAACCCCCGACCTGGTCTTCCGAGGCCGCCGGCTAGCCGGCGACCACGCGCTGATCATGGCGATCGTCAACCGCACCCCGGACTCGTTCTACGACCACGGTGCGACGTTCGCCGAGGAACGCGCCAGGGAGGCCGTGCGACGCTCGCTCGAGGACGGGGCCGACGTCATCGACATCGGGGGCGTGCCGGCCAGCCCCGGGCCCGAGGTCACCGTCGCCGAGGAGATCGCCAGGGTGCTCCCGACGCTCCACTGGGTCCGGGAGACCTACCCGGACGTGGTGATCAGCGTGGACACCTACCGCGCCGAAGCGGCCGACGCCTTCTGCGCCGCCGGGGCCGACCTCGTCAACGACAGCTGGGCCGCCGCGGACCCCGAGATCCTGGACGTCGCGGGCCAGTACGGCGCGGGCTACGTCTGCTCGCACACCGACGGGCTCGCCCCGCGCACCGACCCGATCCGGCCCCAGTACGACGACGTCGTCGCCTCGGTCGTCGCGGACACCACCGAGCTGGCCGAACGTGCCATCGGCAAGGGCGTGCCCCGCGAGGGCATCATGATCGACCCGTGCATCGACTTCTCCAAGAACACCTACCAGTCACTGACCGTGCTCCGGAACGTCAAGGCACTAGTCGACACCGGCTGGCCGGTGCTGATGGCGCTGTCGAACAAGGGAGTCGTCGGGGAGACGCTCGACGTCGAGATGGACGACCGGGTCATCGGCACCCTCGCCGCGACCGCCCTCTGCGCCGAGCAGGGCGCCGCGATGTTCCGCGCCCACCAGGTCCGGGAAACCCGGCACGTGGTCGAGATGGTCGCGAGCATCGTCGGCACCCGCCCGCCCGCCAACGCGGTCCGGTGGCTGTGATCCGGCAGATCTGGCCCGGCCCGGAACGCGCGCTCGGCGACGACGACCTCGAACAGCTCTACCGCTACCCGGCGGACCCCAGGTGGCTCGCCGTCAACTTCGTCTCCAGCGTGGACGGCGCGGTCGAGATCGGCGGCAAGTCCGCGGGCCTGTCCAATCCGACCGATCGCGTGGTCTACCAGCTGGGCAGCGATCTCGCCGACGTCGTCCTGCTCGGCGCGGGCACCGCGACCATCGAGGCCTTCGACGGCATCCACCCGGACGAGCGCACCGCCGAGCGACGGCGACGGCACGGACTGGCCCCGGTGCCGCCGATCGCGGTGGTCACCTCGGGGCAGTCGCTCCCGCCCGACGCGCCGGTGCTCACCGGGGCCTCGGTGCCGACGATCGTCATCACCAGCGAACAGGCCCCGCCCGCGCTCGTGGCCGCCTGGTCGGCAGCGGGCGCGGAGGTCCTCGTGGCAGGCCGCGAGGAGGTGGACCTCCGGCTGGCGATCGCTACCCTCGTCGAACGGGGCTTCGGCCGCATCGACTGCGAAGGCGGACCACGGCTCTTCGCGTCGCTGCTCGAAGCGGGCCTGGTCGACGAAGTCCGGCTCACCCTCTCACCGCTGCTCGTCGCGGGCACCGCCGACCGGATCGCGGTCGGCGCGGATTTCCTTCCCGCGGGGGCGGCGCTGGCGTCCGTCCTCACCGACGGCGCGACCCTGCTGCTGCGCTATTTCCCGTCCCCCGACGAAAGGAATGCGTGAGGTGTCGACCTACTCGTCCGCCGCATCGCACTACCTGTCCGCACGCAGGCGTGACCCGGTCAAGGTGCTGATGGAGGAGGTGGTGACGCGGCGGCAGTTCGGGCACGCGGTGAGCGGCCTGCGCCTGCCGCCCGGTGCTCCCCTCCGGGTGCTCGACATCGGCTGCGGCACCGCCGACGGGCTCCGGCTGCTGCGGCACGCGGCCGACGGCGAATCGCCGGTGACAGCCGGGCTCGCGCTGGACTACGTCGGCCTCGACGCCGACGCGGCCATGGTCGAGACGGCCCGCTCCCTGTATCCCGAACCCGGGGTCCGCTTCGTCGAGGGCGACGCCAGGGCCGCGCTGCCGGACAAGGACTTCGACCTCTATCTCTCGTGCGGGGTGCCCTACTCGCATCTGACTACCGACGAGACCACCGACGTACTGACCGCCATCCTGCGCCGGGCGGCGACCCGGACGCGGCCGAGCGCGGTGGTGGTCGACGTCCTCGGGCGGTACTCCGTCGAGTGGACGCCGCAGTGGCACCTGTCCCGCTGGAACTACGCGATGACGTTCTTCGAAGACGTGGACGAGCAGGTCGAGGAGATGATGACCTGTTACGACCGCGATTCTCTCGGCGCGGTCGTCGAGCAGGCCGCGGCCCGAGCCGGGGCGGGCGATCTCCGCACGACATTCTTCGACCGTTCGGTCCTGCTGGGGCGGCACACCGCGACCCGGACGTTCAACCCGGCGATACCGCCGTACCGGACACTGGTCAACGACCTCTACCGCGGCCAGGCCGCGTCGCGCGACGAACTCCGGTTCACCCCGCCCGCCGAGGGCGCGCCCGCCCCGATCCTCGAGTTCTTCCAGGATTGGGCGCGGGAGTGGAATTCCATCGTCGACGAAGCCTTCGGCACCGGCGACACCCTGGGGTCTGCGGAGGAGGCGAAGGCGCTCGCCACGACGCTGCTCGACTTCGAACGCCGCCCGCGTGCGGGCCTCGGTGTCGGACACTCGCTGACCGCGGTGATCGTCGTCGAGCCGTAGGTTCTCCGGCGCACGGGGCGGCTCACGATCTTTCGGCCGCCTCGTGCGCTTTTCGCGCCGCTTCCTCGGCTTCGGCGAACGCGGTGCGGGCGGCTTCGAGGTCGTTGCCCGCTTGCTCGGCGCGGTCCTCGGCGTCCGCGAGCCGGGTCCGCAGTTCCTCGACCCGCGCGTTCGCCTGGTCCGCGACGCGTTCCGCGCGTACCAGATCACGCTGCGCCTGATCGCGTTCCTTGGCCAGTGCCTGCGCCGCGCGCCGCAGCCGCTCGCGCTCCTCGCGTTCCCGTTTCGCGCGTTCGGCCGCTTCCCGCCGTTCCCGCTCGGCCTTCTCCTGCTCGCGCTTGCGGCGGGCCGGTTCGAGCGACGTCACGTTCTTCGCCGGTTTCGGCCGGGCCTTCGGCGGTGCGGTTTTCCCGGGCTTTTCCGGCTTCTCCGGTTTCCGCTTGGTCTTGATGCTCGCGGGCGCCGCCGCGAACGTCAGCCACTGGTCACTGTCCTGCTGCGTGATCATCGACGTCAGCCTGCCCGCGAGGGCGAGTCCGGCGGTCTCCGGATCGGCGGCGACCGCCTCCAGCGTCGCTTCGACCTCCCTGGCCACCGGTTCGCTCAACCGCGGGACTTCGGTGCGCATGATCTGCCGGATCAGTTCGTGCCTGCGCTGGGTGAGCGTCCGCAGCTCGGCCCCGGCCAGCTTCGCGTGCGCGTCACGCAGGGCCGGGCCCAGTTCGGCGAGTTCGGCCAGCGACGCCGAGTCCGCCCGTGCCAGCCCGTTCACCACCGACGCCGCGATCGTCGGCTTGCGCAGGGCGCGGATCCGGTCCGCGAGCGCGGCGTCCCCCGCCGCCTTGGCTTCGCGCGCCGCGGCGTTGCGCGCGGTGACGAACTCGGCGGGGTCTCCCGCGTAGAGCGCGTCGGCCACCGTCTCGAAGTCCACCCTGGTCAGCGAACCACACCGGCGTTCCACACGCGAGAACATCGCCGGCGATGGCGTACGGTGGACGGGCGTCACCGGAGGTGAGGACCGCACGCATGACGACACCGATCACGCTGGGGCAGGCACTCGCCAAAACGCTGCCCGTGCTGCAGCGGGTGACCGGGCTGGCCGTGACGTTCGGCGGTTCCGTCACCGGCGACACGCTGGTGATCGACCAGCTCCGCGGCACACAGACGCGGTCGCTCGAAAACCTGCGCGTGGCCGCGGGCGCCGGGCTCGGCGGCAAGGCGCTGGCGTTGTCCCGGATCTCGACGGTGACCGACTACCTGAGCGCGAAGAGCATCACCCATTCGTACGACCGTGCCGTGGCGCCCGAGCGGATCGGCACGATGCTCGCGGTACCCGTGCGCACCGGGGCCGCCACCCGCGCGGTGCTCTACGCCGGGACCCGCGCGCAGGTCCCCATCGGTGACCGCGTGCTCCGGGCCGCGCTCGACGTCGTCGCCCGGCTCGAACGCGACATCCTGGTCGAGGAAGAGGTCCGGCGGCGGCTCGCGGTGGCGCCCGCGCCCGGGACGCTGGCCGCCGGGGACGTGCGCGAGCTGCGCGCCGAACTCGTCTCGATCGCCGCCGCGATCACCGACGAGGACACGCGTGCCGCGCTGCTCAAGGTGTGCGACCGGCTGGAGCCGCCCGCGCCCGCGACCGGCCTGCTTTCCCCGCGCGAGACCGAAGTGCTCGAACAGGCCGGCCTCGGCTGCACGAACGACGAGATCTCGGCGAATCTCGGGCTGCTGCCCAACACGGTGAAGTCGTACCTGAAGCACGCGATGCGCAAACTCGACGTCACCAACCGGATCCAGGCGGTCAACAAGGCGCGTTCGCTCGGCCTGCTGCGCTGAGCACCCCACTTTTGGGGTGGTGTGATCACCGGCCGCGGGTCATCATCGGCCCCTGGGCAGCGTCGCTTGTGGAGGATGGAGGATCGGCACGTGTTCTTCGATTTGGGTGTCCGGGATTTCCTGGACCGCGCCGAACTGGTGTACCCGGACCGGGTGGCCGTGGTCGACGAGCCCGACCAGCCCGCGCCCTCGTGGGGTTCACTGACCTACCGGGACGTCGCCCGGCTCGCCAGGGCGCAGGCGGCGAACCTCGAGACGCTCGGGGTGCCCGTCGGCGGCCGGGTCGCGATCGTTTCGCACAACGCCGCGCGGCTGCTCGTCTCGTTCTTCGGCGTCTCGGCCTGGGGCCGGGTTCTGGTGCCGGTCAACTTCCGGCTCGCGGCGGCCGAGGTCAAGTACATCGTCGAGCACTCCGGCGCCGAGGTCCTGCTCATCGACCCGGAGCTGCGGCACCTGCTCGACGACGTGACCGCCAAGCACGTGTTCGTCCTCGGCGAAGACGACGACAAGGTGTTCGGCGGGGACGGCGTCCCGCAGGACTGGGCGGGCGACGAATCCGCCACCGCCACGATCAACTACACCTCCGGCACCACCGCGCGCCCCAAGGGTGTCCAGCTGACCCACCGCAACATCTGGCTCAACGCCGCCGTTTTCGGCCTGCACACGACGTTGTCCGACAACGACGTGCTGCTGCACACGCTGCCGATGTTCCACTGCAACGGCTGGGGCATGCCGTACGCGGTGACCGGCCTCGGCGGCAAGCACATCGTGCTCCGCAAGATCGACGGCGCCGAGATCCTGCGCCGCATCGACGAGCACGGAGTCACGATCCTGTGCGCGGCGCCCGCGGTGGTTTCCGCCGCCCTCGACGCGGCGTCCACATGGGACGGTGAAATCCCCGGCCGGGACCACGTCCGCATCGTGGTGGCCGGCGCGCCGCCGCCGACCCGCACCATCGAACGCGTCCGCGCCGACCTCGGCTGGGAGTTCATCCAGCTCTACGGGCTCACCGAAACCGCGCCGCTGCTGACCATCAACCGCATGCGGTACGAGTGGGCCGATCTCGACCCGCACGAGCAGGCCCGCCGCCTCGGCCGCGCGGGCACGCCCGGCCTCGGCGTCCGGATCGCCATCGACGCCGACGGCGAGGTGCTCGCGCAGTCGAACACGAACCTCGACGGCTACTGGCAGAACCCCGAGGAGACCGCGCGGGTCCAGGAGGGCAACTGGTTCCACACCGGCGACGGCGGCACCTTCACCGACGGGTACCTGACCATCGCCGACCGCAAGAAGGACGTCATCATCAGCGGCGGCGAGAACGTGTCGTCGATCGAGGTCGAGGACGCGCTCAACTCGCATCCGGCGATCCGCGAGGCCGCGGTGATCGGCATCCCGGACGAGAAGTGGGGCGAACTGGTGACCGCGCTCGTGGTCACCGACGGTTCGGTCTCCGCCGAGGACCTGATCACCCACTGCCGTGAGCACCTCGCCGGGTACAAATGCCCGAAGCGCGTCGAATTCCTCGACGCGCTGCCGCGCACCGCGACCGGCAAGATCCAGAAGTTCAAACTGCGCGAACCGTTCTGGAAGGACCAGGAACGCCAGGTGAACTAACGGACCTGCCGGAAGAACGTCCGGATCTCCTCGACGAAGAGTTCCGGTTGCTCGAACGCGGCGAAATGCCCGCCGCGTTCGAGTTCGTTCCAGTGCCGGATGTCGGTGAACCGCTTCTCCGCCCAGCGCCGCGACGGCCGGGTGATCTCCTTCGGGAAGATCGAGCAGCCCGTCGGCACGGCGATGGTGTCCTCTGTGGACTCGGCGGCCCATTTCCGCATGGCCTTGAGGCTTTCCCAGTACAGCCGGGCCGAGGAGGCGCCGGTGCCGGGCAGCCAGTACAGCATGATGTTGTCGAGCAGCTCGTCCCGGGTGAACACGTTCTCCGGGTCGCCGTCGCAGTCGGTCCACGCGCGGAACTTCTCGAGGATCCACGCGCACTGCCCGGCCGGGGAATCGACCAGCCCGTAGCCGAGCGTCTGCGGCCGGGTCGACTGCTGGCCGGAATAACCGGACTCCCATTCGCCGAAGTTCCGCGCGGAGGCCAGCGCTGCCCGTTCCGCGTCGGTGAGGTCGTCGAGCGTGTCCTTGTCCGGCGCCACCATCGGCATGTTGAGGTGGATTCCCGCCGGCGGAGCCGGGTTCCGCAGGGCCATGAACATCGTGACGGCGCTGCCCCAGTCCCCGCCCTGCGCGCCGTAACGGCTGTAGCCGAGCCGTTCCATCAGCACCGCCCACGCCGACGCGATCCGTTCGACCGACCACCCCGGTTGCTCCGGCTTGTCGCTGAAACCGTAGCCGGGCAAGGAAGGGCAGACGACGTGGAACGCGTCGGCGGCGTCCCCGCCATACGCCGTCGGGTCGGTCAGCGGCCCGATCACCTTGGTGAACTCGACGATCGAGCCCGGCCAGCCGTGCGTGATGACGAGCGGGAACGCGTCCGGATGCGGGGACCGAGCGTGCAGGAAGTGGATCCCCAGCCCGTCGATTTCCGTGCGGTACTGGGCAAACGCGTTCAAGCGCGCTTCGGAGGCCCGCCAGTCGTAGCCGTCCGCCCAGTACTCGCAGAACCGCCGCACGTAGTCGAGCGGGATGCCCTGGCTCCAGTCCGGCACCGGCTCCGGTTCCGGCCAGCGCGTGCGGCGCAGCCGGTCGGCCAGGTCCGCCAGGTCCGCTTCAGGGATCTCGATCCGGAACGGGGTGATCTCCGCGGTGCTCACGATCTCCACACTTAGCGCGCACAGGCCGATACGGCAAGCAATCCGCGGAAATCAGCCGGGATCACAACGGATGCCCCGTGGTGACGTCGACGTACTCGGGGACCTCGTCGTGCTCGTCGCCCACCGAGAGCGTTCCCGACGGCTCGATCACCATGATCGACGCGCCCTCCTTCGAGGACGGCTTGTGGAACACCCCGCGCGGCACGACGAACAGCGAACCCCGGGGCAGCGTCACGACGCGCTCTTCCCCGTCACGCAACGCGATGTCGAGTTCGCCTTCCAGGACAAGGAAGAACTCGTCGGTGTCGCGGTGGACGTGCCACACGTGCTCGCCGGCGACCTTGGCGATCCGGACGTCGTAGTCGTTGATGTTCGCCACGATGCGCGGGCTCCAGATGGCGTCGAAACCGGCCAGCGCGGTGCTGATGTCGAGGGGTTGCTTACTCATGAGATCCATCCTCACCGTGGCGCGACGGCTTCACGAGTGCTAGGAATCGCATATGTCGCATGATTCCTCGCATGCGGTCGCGGTCCTCGTGGACGAGGGGTCCAACCCGTTCGAACTCGGCGTCGCGACCGAACTGTTCGGCCTGCGCCGTCCCGAACTCGGCAGGCCCTGGTACGACTTCACGCTCTGCTCCGCCACGCCGTCGGTGCGCATGCACCTGGGCATGTTCACGCTTTCCGGCGTCGCCGGGCTCGACGCCGCCGAGGCCGCGGACACCCTGATCGTGCCCAACCGTCCCGATCCGCAGGTGCCGCCGAACCCGGCGGTGCTCGCCGCGATCCGCCGGGCGGCCGGGCGCGGCGCGCGGCTGATGAGCTTCTGCACCGGCGCGTTCACCCTCGCCGAGGCGGGCGTGCTCGACGGCCGCCGCGCGACGACGCACTGGCGCTGGGCGGACGAGTTCACCGCCCGCTTCCCCCGGGTCGAGCTCGAACCCGACGTGCTGTTCGTCGACGACGGCGACATCCTGACCGCCGCGGGCAGCGCGGCCGCGCTGGACCTGAGCCTGCACGTGATCACCCGCGATCACGGCGCCGAGATCGTGAACGCGGTGAGCAGGCGGCTCGTCTTCACCGGCCACCGCGCGGGCGGCCAGCGGCAGTTCGTCGAACGTCCCGTGCCGGACGTCCCCGACACCTCGCTCGCCCCGACACTGGAGTGGGCGCGAGGACGTCTGAACGAGCCACTCACCGTCGCGGATCTGGCGGCGCGTGCTGCGACCAGCCAGGCGACCCTGCATCGCCGGTTCCGTACCGAACTCGGCACCACACCGCTGGCCTGGCTGACGACCGAGCGGATCGCCCTCGCCTGCCGGCTCATCGAACGCGGCGAACTCCGGCTCGACGCGGTGGCCGACGCGAGCGGCCTCGGCACGGCCGCGAATCTGCGCGTGCAGCTGCGCAGGCACACCGGGCTGACGCCGACCGCTTACCGACGGCGTTTCGGCCTGGTGCCGGAAGCCGTAGCCGGAGCCTGAGGATGCTGCGACGATGGGCCCCATGGACGCTCCTTTGCTGCGTCAAGTGGTCCTCGACTGCACCGACGCGCGGAAACTCGCGGAGTTCTACCGGCAGTTGCTGAACCTGACCTACCGGCCGGGGGACGAGCCGCCACCCGAGGGAGAACCGGACGAACAGGGGCAGGACTGGCTGGTGCTGCGCAATCCCTCCGGCCCGCCGCACGTCGCCTTCCAGCAGGTCGACGAGCTGCCGCGGCCGACGTGGCCGGTCGGGCAGCATCCGCAGATGCTCCATCTCGACCTGAGCGTGCCGACGGCCGAGGAGCTGCTCGCGCAGCATGAGCGGGCGCTGTCGCTGGGCGCCGAGCTGTTGTACGACCGGTTCCAGGATCCCGAGGAGCCGCTGCGGGTCTACGCCGATCCGGCCGGGCATCCGTTCTGCATTTTCGTCGCGCCGCCGCCGGAGGGCTGAGACGTCGCAGTGAAACAGCCGCACTGGATCGGGGACGGTCCGTTGCCCGCAGCGTCGCGGATGACGTACCTCGAGGCGATCCAGGCGCTCCAGACTTTGATCCGGGCGCGCCGGGACGTCCGCCTCGACTGGTCCGGCGGGCGCGGGCCGCGCAGCGACGCACGCGTCGTCTTCCTTGCCACAGCGGGAATCCCCGAGCACCGAGTGCGCTTTCGCTCCCCCGAGCAGCTCGGCGCGCTCACCCGGGTCCTGGATTCGGCGCGGCCCCTGCCGGAACACCAGGGCCTGTGGAGCGAACGCGAAAGAACGATCGCGGCCCGTGTCGTCGGGGACTACGACGAACTGGTGCCGGCCCTCGCGCGGATCATGACGCCGAAGGTGCCGGACGACGGTGTCCTCCCCGACAGCCCGCTGGGCCAGGATGTCCGCGACCGGCTCGCCGGCAGCGGAGTCTTCCTGACCAGCGAAACCGCGGCGGGGCCGAAGCCGGGCAGGCGGACGATGCGGCTCGTGACGGCGGACGACGAGCTGATGACGTTGTATCCCCGGCGATTCCGCACCGCGCCCACCCTCGCGCTGGCGCTGACCGGGTTCGAGGCCGCCGACGCGAAGACCGCCCAAGAGCTGCTGGTCGGCTACGGCGCGGCCTACCTCCACGAAGTGGTGCAGGCGACCGGCGTTTCGCTGCGGTTGTGGGAGGCGGACTACCCCTCGGACCGGCGTTCCGCCGGAAGCGGCGTCGGCAAGATCGGGTTTCCCCGGGAACGGTACGACGTCGTCCCGGTTTCTCTTTACGCGGCCGCGAATTCCCCCGGCCGGGATCTGCCGGAGAAATACCTGAAGTACTACCAGGTGCTGGAATACTTCATGCCAAGGGCCGCCGCGGCTGTGGGAGGCAAGGCACGGTCCGAAGTGGACCGGTTGCACGCCATCGCCGGTCTCGCGATCACGCCTTCGCAGATCGCCGCTTTCCTGCGTGGCAACGATCTGCTGACCAGTCTGTCCGACGACGGGCTCATCCGGGACGTTCCGGTGCTCCGCGCGGGCGCCGACACACATCCGGTGCCAGGGCTGGATTACCGGCCCGATGTCGTGAAGCGGGTGTACCGGATCCGGTGCCGGATCGTGCACGCGAAGGAAGGCGGCCCGCGCGACCGGACGGAAATCCTCAAGCCCTACAGCCGCGAAGCCCGCGACCTGGGCGCCGATCTCCGGCTCATCCGGTTCTTCGCCGAACGGGCCATCCAGCACTGGGCCGCCGCGCTCCCCTGAGATCCGGGGCACAATGGAGCGTATGGCCGACGATCCGGTGCGACGACTACGGGAGCTGTGCCTGTCCCTGCCCGAGGTCACCGAACGCCTCAACCACGGCGAGCCCGCCTGGGCGGTCCGCGGAAAGGCGCTGGTCACGTTTTCCGAGCGCAAACCGGCAGGCCGGGTGGGTTTCTGGTGCCCGTCACCGCCGGGCGAAACCGAGGCGCTGGTGGCCGAGCAGCCCGAGCGGTTCTTCCGGCCGCCGTTCGGCGGGCGGGACTGGCTGGGTGTCTATCTGGACGTCCCGGTGGACTGGACGGAAGCGCGGGAGCTCATCGTCGAGGCGTACCGCCTGATCGCGCCGAAGAAGCTGGTAGCCCAGCTCGATCAGCCCTGATGAGACGGGCATACTGGCATCATGGCGACCGCACTCGTGACCCCCTGGTGGTATCGCCGCCGCGCGGTCGGCACCGCCGAGGCCGCCGCGGGCAGCACCGATCCCACGCCGATCCTCGACTGGCACCATCCACTGGTCCGGTCGCTCGCCGAGCAGACCGAGGGCGACCAGCTCACCGGGCTGCGCACGGCCCACCGCCTCATCGCGGAGTCGGTCCGGCCGGTCTACGCGGTGAACGACAAGCAGCCGATCTCGCGCACCTTGCGCCGGGGTCGAGGCTCGTGCAGTCAGCGCCTGGCGATTCTCGAGGGAGTCGCACGCGGCAAAGGAATTCCCACCCGCGTACGCGGTCTCGTAGTCGACGGGCGGTTCTGGTATCCGCGCTTCCCTCGCCTGAAGTACCTGGTCCCGTCGCGTGTTCTGCTGGCATGGCCGGAATTCCGCGTCGCTCAGGAATGGCTCCCGGTCGGCGAGCTCTTCGGAGGCATCACCGCATCGGCCACCGGCACCGCCGCGTTCACCAACACCGGCGCCGAGACCTTGTTCGACGCGGTCGCCCGCACCGCGGTGGACTGGGACGGGCTCACCTGCACGCCCGGAAATCCTTCCGCCTGCGACCTTTCCGCGACCGTACTCGCGGACCTGGGCCGATTCGACTCGCGCGACGAGCTGTTCGCGCGCCACGGCCAGACGCTCTGCGGGCCGATCACCGCGCTCGCGGACCCGATCCTCAGCCGGTGGGCTCCTGCCGCCTAGCCCGGCGGTGGGGGGGGGGGGGGGGGGGCGGGGGGGGGGGGGGGGGGCCGCCCCGGGCGCGCCCCCCCCCCCCCCGACCACAAATGCCGGGGTGTGCGGGTGCCGGCACCCCCC
>NZ_JBHYIQ010000031.1:16974-38306 GCF_042739895.1 Amycolatopsis sp. NPDC059021 | reverse complement strand
AGAGCGCGGGGCGGCGCCGCGCGCCCCGCGGGGGGGGGGGCGCGGGCGCCCCCCCCCGCCCCCCCCCCCCCCCCCCGGATCCATCGTCAGGCAACACCCAGCGCGAACACATGCATCGCGGAGTTGCTGGGCAACGTCACCGCGACGACGTCCTTGCCCGCGGTCACCGGCACGGTATTGGCGAAGACCCGGTACGGCGTGGTCGGATAGGCCGGACCGCTGCGGGTGTTCTTCCCCAGTACCGAGGCCACTGTGGACGCTCCGTACTGCGCGGGATCGGCGCAGCACCAGTTCGGGAAGCCGAGGTCGGCGGAACTCGTGGTGCCGTCGGCGTAGTGCACGGTCACCGTTCCCTTGGCCGTTCCGGTGCCCGTCCCGGCGAGAACGAGTCCGGAACCCTTGCCGGACAACGAAATCGTCTGTCCTGAAGCGACAGTGTTGTCCGGGCGGCCGGTGCCCGCGTCCGGCCAGGTGAGCCGGGCACCCCTGGCCTCGAAGGTCGCGCCCGGTTTCAGCCCGGCCTCGGCCAGTCCTTCGGCACGGAAACTGCTCCCGCCGCCATCGAGGTCACCCGCCGTGGCGTGCGCGGCATCCGTCACCCCGGTGTTCCCGTAGGCGGCGCCCAAGGACGCGTACGGAACCGTGACCGTCGCCGCGTCGGTGACCTGGTGATCACCCAGTCTGGCGCGATACCGGACACTGCCCACCAGCTGGTAGTCGTCGGGTTTGGCCGACGTACCCGGCATCAGCGTCACCGGGACCCGGACGGTCTGGCCCGGCATGACCAGCCGCCGGTCGCCCGCGACGTCGGCGCGGAACCCACCGGGAGCCGAAACCGAGAAGGTCACGTCCCGCACCGGCAACGGCGTTCCGTTGGTGAAGCTCAACGTGGCCTGGGCGGACGAACCGGGCGCGACCATCTGCGGCGCCGAGAGCGTCACCGAACTCGCGTTGTCCTCCGGGAAGAAACCGCCCACCGCACTCGACCCGTGCAGCCGGACGTCCTGCCGCTCGGACGCCGCGATCGGCGCCGTCTTCACCCGCACGACGCCGCCGCGATCGGCGGCGTCGTACCACCAGCCCGACGGCGCGGCGTCGAGTTCGGCGCGGCTCGCGTACTGACGCAGCACACTGTCGCCGGCCTGCACGGCGCCCGGTTTCGATCCCGTGTGGACGGTGAGCTGATAGCGGCGAGCGTCCGGCTTCCCGGCGTAGGACCCGGAACTCGCGCCGATGCCCACCGTGACGGTGCCCGGCCCGGACGCGGGAGCGTCCACAGTGAACTGTTGCGTCGCCTGCTGACCGCGCTGGTAACCGCGGGTCACCCCGTCGTCCTCGGTGAGCGTGAACCCGCCCTTGCCCTGCGGGTAGACGTCGAGGTCGAGCGAGCTCTTGTCCCGCGTCTGCCACGACTTCGTGCCCTCGCCCCACATGGGCACCACGGCACCGGCGCGGACGAACAGCGGCAGCGTGTCCAGTGGGGCGTCATAGCCGTCCACTGTGGTCGGTCCGGTGTAGGTCCGGCCGGACCAGTAGTCGATCCAGGTTCCCTTCGGCAGGTAGATCCCGTTGCGCGTGGTCGACTTCTCGTACACCGGCGCGACGAGGAAGTCGGTACCGGAGAGGAATTCGTACTTCGCCTTGTCGGTCCACACGTTCGGATCGTCGGGGTACTCCAGCGCGAGCGGACGCACCTGCCCGACGCCGGTGTTGTGCGCGGCGACGGAATAGCTGTACGTGTAGGGCAGCAGCCTTTCCTTGAGCAGCAAGTACTTCCTGTTGATCGAGGTGTACGGCTCGCCCTGGCGCCACGGCTGTTTGTCCGAGGACGCCCAGCCGTCCATCGTCATCGCCACCGGCAGGAAGGTCTTCCACTGCAGGTCCCGCACGTAGGTCTGCGGGCTGCCGCCGAAGATGCCGTCGATGTCGCCGGTGTTGTAGGCGATCCCGGACGTCGTCGCGCCCGCGTAGGTCGGGATCTGCCAGCGGATGTAGTCGTACGATCCGGACTGGTCCCCGCTCCACAGCACGCCGCAGCGCTGCGCACCCGCCCAGCTGACCGGCTGCCACACGAAACCCCGCGCGTCACTGTTGTCCTCGATGCCCTTGTGCGCGGTGTCGCACGCGTCGAGCGCGAACTGGTAGCCGGGCCCGACCCAGGCGACGTCGAGCTTGCGCACCCGCACGCCCGCCTTGACCTCCTCGCCCTGATGCGGCAGCCCGTTCTCGGTCCACAGGCCCAGCTGCATGTTGTCCTTGCGCAGTCCCTCGCCGACCTGCTGCAGGTTCTCGTACCCGCACCCGTAGCCGTCGTTGACGAGCATCCAGCCGTTCGGCATTCCGTTGGCCTGGTAGCCGTCGGCCACCTTCAGCGCGTCGAGGGTGTGCCGCTCGCCGCGGTTCTTGTTGTGCAGGTAGCAGTCGGAGTCGCCGGTCTCCAGCCCGTAGATCGGTGGCAGGAACGGCTTCCCGACCAGATCCGTGTAGCCGGAGACGACGTCCTTGAGCCCGTTGCCCACGACATACACCGCGTCGAAACGCTTTTCGTCGTGCGTGGTGCGGACGGGGTCGGCGAACGAGTAGCTGCCCGGCGCGAAGGTGTTGCGCAGCACGCCGTAGCCGGCGGTGGAGGCGTAGAACGGCTGCGAGTTCGGGGCCCCGCCGTCGTTCCAGTTGTCGTCGGCGAAGATCTTGATCGTCTGGTCGCGGTGGCTGAACCGGCCGTTCTGCTCCCCGCCGCCGACGAACTGCTCGGCCGCCCCGCGGGCCAGCGTCTGGGTCGTGGTCTTGCCGTCCCAGGACAACGGCGCCGACTCCGCCCAGAGCTGCCGTGAGTCGGCCCCGTCGTACAGGGCGAACTTCAGCGGATGCTTGTAGGCCCGCAAGGTCGCCTTCGGGGTGGAGATCGCCCAGTACGCGCCCTTGTCGACCCGGCGCGGCGTGGCGGGCTGACCGCCTCGCGGCTGGACGATCTTGCTCCCCGCCGGATCGGTGAAGTTCCCGTCCGGGGCCAGCCAGAGGCGGACCGCGGCCTCGGCAGGGAAGCTGACCTTCACCGCGGCGGCACCCGACTTCAGCGTCACCACCGGGCCGTCCGCCGAGACCGCCGTCAGGTCGCCCAGCCGCCCCGACGGCGCGGCGGCCGGGTCGGCGTAGGCGGCTGTCGGAGCTAGAGCGAGGATGGTAGCTGTCGCCAAACTGCCTAGCGACTGCGCAAGTCTGCTCATTTATGGCACCTTTCGCGCATTAACACGCATGATGCCTCTGTATAGCTCACTCGGAGCGCGCTGTCATCAGCCGAACCGGTTCAGGGTGCGGAACGCCCGACTTCCGTAGGTAGCACGCACCGGGACCTCGCTGACCGGCCGAGGCACGGCGGCAGGCGGCACAATGACGACCATGTCGACGATGCTCAAGCTCCTGGACGCCTTTGACGACCTCCCCCAGGCTCGCGACCTCCGGGAACGCAGTTACCCGGGGCTCGGCGACACCGTGGTCGACGTCGGCTGCGGGAGCGGGCGGGCCGCCGGCGAACTGGCCGCCCGGGGAGCCCGGGTCATCGGCGTCGACCTGGACACGGCCATGCTCGACGTCGCCGCCAAGCGCTGGCCCGCGTGCGAATTCCACGCCGCCGACGTCACCGCGCTGCCGCTCGACGACGGCTCCGTCACCGGCTACCGCGCCGACAAGGTCCTGCACGACCTCGACGACCCCGAGCCCGCCGTGGTCGAGGCACGCCGGGTCCTGGCGAAGAACGGCCGCGCGGTGCTCGTCGGCCAGGACTGGGACGCGTACATGATCGACTCGAACGATCCCGAACTCACCCGCGAGATCATCCGCGCCCGCTCGGACGGCGTGCCCAGCCGCTGGGTGCCCCGGCAATACCGGAACCTGTTGCTGGACAACGGATTCACCGACGTCACCGTCGAGGTGCACACGATCGTGTGGACCGACGCCGCGTGCCTGCCGATGCTCGCCAACATCGGCGGCAAGGGCGCCTGGTACCGCGACCAGGTCGCCAGAGAACGCGCCGACCGGCTGTTCGTCGCCGTCCCCTTCATCCTCGCCGCCGGAACCCGCGCCGGCTGAACCCGAATACGTTCGGCCTACTGGATCTCCCAGCCGTGGCCGGTCGGCTTTTCCAACCACACCGTCTGTGTGCCGTCCGGTGCGACGGTCAGCCCGAAGGACTGCGGCGGGGGCTGGCCGTTGTGCTGCCACCATTCGTAGGCCGTGAGGGCTTCGTCCCACAGCCGCCGGGGCCCGAACTGCCAGACGGGCAGTGCGTCGGCCCGTGGGTCGGTGTCGATGCGGGCCCAGGACCCGCTGGCGGTGTCGTGGAATTCGACGATGTGCCGGTACTGGACGTCGATGTCTGCCCAATGGGTCAGGTAGCAGGCGGGCACACGCAGGCCGATGATGAACGCGGCACGCTCGAACGCAACCAGCTCGTACACATCGCCGCCCCGCAGCGTCGTCGTGGACTTGTCGGCCTGCTCGATCTGCTCGTCACTCGGGTCGAGGAATGTGTTCCGCTGATTACGGACCCGCATGAATTCCAGGCTGCGCCCGAACCGTCCTGACGCCTGCCCGTCGCCGTGGACGACGAGTCGCAAGAGCGCGCCGTTGCAGTAGTCCGTGCCCCACGGCAGCACCAGCACGCCGCCTTCAACGGTCTGTTCGATCCACGTGGTCGGCACTCGCCGCACCGACGCGGTGGCGATCACCCGGTCATACGGCGCCCCCGCCGCAAACCCCGCGGTGCCGTCCCCCTCGATCACCGTCACCCGATAGGGCGTGACCGCCAGCGCTGCCCGCGCCTTGTCGGCGACCTGGCCATCGACCTCGACCGACACCACCCGCCCATCCGGCCCGGCCCGGTGCGCCAGCAGAGCGGCGTTCCAGCCCGTGCCAGTACCGATTTCCAGAACCTGGTGACCTGGTTTCACGTCGAGCTCGTCGAGCATCATCGCGACGAGCGAGGGCTGGCTGCTCGAACTGGTGGGCACCCGCCCGATCCCGTCGACCGGGTGTCCGTCGTCGACCTGGGTCACGATCGGCCCGGTGGAGTTCACCAGCTCCAGCCACCGTTGCCGGTCAGTCGTTCGTGAGACGGGCACGAATCCGTGACCGTCGGGATTGTCGTCCCAGATCACCTCCGGTATGAACAGCTCCCGGGGAACCTCGTCGAGCACACTCGGTTGATCCGTCACGCTTAGTTCTTTCCGTGCTTGCCGGTGTTGTCGCCCGCGTCGCCCCAGTTGGACCACTTGTCCGTCTGCGCTTCGCCGTCGCCGTCCCGCCGCTCGTCGTGCCGTCCGGCCTTGTCCTCTTTGTCGTCGCCGTTCTTGTCGCCCATGCTGACCTCCACCGGTCGTTCGTTCACAGTAGGTACTCACCGCGCCGTTGCACATCGGCACGGAGCCGAATCACGCGCGTGGGTGCGGAATCGGCCGAAGGGCCGACCGGTGAGAAGATGGCGGGTAACCGCCCGGTGGCGGCGAATAGCCCATCTCCGAGCGGTACTCGCGTTCACAGGCCCAGCACTGGACCGGCACTCCGTGCGTATCCCGATCCCGACGGTCGCAGTACTCCGCGGTGGCAACGAGACCACACAACATCGCGACACCCTCGCCCGGCGCGGGCAAATGATTGAGCCACGCCCGATGCCACACCCCATCGACGATCGGGTGTAGATGCGCGAGATCCACATAGATCAGCGCGCTCATGGTCGGCGCTCCGGCTGGTCGCCGATGTTTTCCTCAGCCCGGTCACGTTGCTGGCGCTCTGCTTCGGCAGCCAACTGCTGGTGAAGCTGCTGCGCGGCCATCACGCGCGCCGCGATCTCAAGCCCGTCGGTGCCCTTTCCCGTCACGCTCACTGCGCACCGCCCTTCGTTCCAGACGCTTCCGACCCTGGTTCTCCCTCAGGTAGCCTTGTCGTCACACGGCGTCATCGGAATAGGGTCGCCGTTTGCAAGGGTTTGCAGACTGGTGGTCATGTGAGTGAGCTGGGCGAACGTCTGAAAGCGGCACGGAACGCGGCGGGCATCAGCCTGGCCGCTATGGCAACGAAGACCCACTACAGCAAGCCATACCTCAGCCAGCTTGAAGGCGGAACCCGGACCGTCAAGCCCGACCATGTCACCGCTTACTCGCGCGCGTTGAGCATCTCCGTAGAGTCGCTGTACGGCCCCGCCCTCGACCCGCTCCGAGTCGCGCACGAATGGCTTGTGGCCGACACGCCGGTGGCACAGCACCGGCAGGCCGGCCGACGCGTCGGAGAAAGTCTCGTCGGTGAGTTGGAGCGTCGTGTTGTGGAGCTTCGCCATCTTGATGACACGGTAGGTGGAGGCGACCTCATCCCACTCGTGCGGCGCGAGCTGGCCGAGGCGGCGGAGGTTGTGAGGTGCGGAAGCTATCCCGGGTCCGTCGGACGGCGGCTCCGCGTAGTGGTTGGCGAACTGGCGCAGTTGGCAGGATGGGTTGCGAGTGACGCGGGGGCTTACGTAGAAGCCGAGCAGACCTACCTCAGCGGTGTCTCGGCGGCACAGGAGGCAGGGGACAATGTCCTGGCTGGACAGCTCCTTTCGTCACTTTCGTACCAGATCGCAAACGTGGGCAATCCGGCCGACGCGGCGCTCCTGGCGAAGAGCGCCGTAGCTGGTGCCCGCGACGCCTCACCGGTTGTGCGGGCGCTGCTTCTGGAGCGCGTTGCGTGGGCCAGCGCACGCTCTCGCGACCGGGACGCAGCGCGGCGAGCACTCGACGCGGTCGACAATGCCTATGCGGCTCGCGCGCCGGGCATCCCAGAGCCGGAGTGGGTCTACTGGATGTCCCGGGACGAGATCGACGTCATGGCGGCACGATGCCTGATCGAACTCGGCGACCCGGCGAGCGCGTCGCCGCTGCTGAGTGCCGCCATCAACGACTATGACGCGGGCCATGCACGCGAGAAGGCCCTTTATCAAACATGGCTCGCGGAATCTTATGCACGAGCGGGCGAATTGGATGCGGCGCGCAATGTCATCGAACGAGCCCGAACAACAACAGCCGGGGTGAACTCCGCACGGCTAGCGGGTCGGGTCGAGGAGATCGAACAACTTGTGCGTTAGTCGCTCTTCCTCCGAGTGGTAGCCGCTACACGACCGGGCGAGCAGGGGCCAGCCGACCGGCTGTTCGTCGCCGTCCCCTTCGTCCTCGCCGCCGGGAGCCGCGCCAACTACCGGAAGTGCGCTGAAGGGGTCCTTGAGGGCGTTCACTCTGGCTCCACCGGTCCGCCGCAGTGTCGCGAACGGAGCGTTCGCGACGATCCATCCGGAGCGGTGACCGCGCTCGCCGGTGCCGGAGCGGGCGTGACCCGATCGCGTGGCTCGCCTGCTCGACGGGTCGAAGCTTCGCGGGTGACGGCGGCGGTGGGTCATCACGCGCCGACACGTCCGTGTCGATCCTTCCGCGCGCCCTGTCATCACTCGGGCAACTATCTTAAATTCAAGTAGGCGGACTCTTTCCACATCAGACTGCGGAGGTTGACGATGCCTGCTCCGAACGATGACGAGGAACCCCAGTCCGGTGCGGGCCGGCGGGACTTCCTGAAGGGGGCCGCAGCTGCGGCACTGGGCGTCGGCGGTGTCGCGGCCGGTGGCCTGCTGGGCGGCCAGGCCGCACAGGCCTCGCCGGAACAGACCGGCCTGCCGCCGATCGGCGCGGAGATCCCGTGCAGCTGCCTGGCGATCAACACCCCGCTGAGCATCAGGACCTCCGTGGTCAGCGTGGACTTCCGGGGCGGGATCAAGGTGCGGGTCGACGTGAACCCCGACGACCCGGTCAACTCGGTGCGGCTGCGGGTGGTCGGGCACCGGGTGTCCGCCGAGCTTCCCGGCGGTGACGGGGTGAACCAGGGCGGCACGATCACGATCGAGCAGAACGACATCGACGTCGACGCGAAGAGCCTGCTGAAGCTGACGCAGCGCTTCCCGCCGAGGTACGAGCAGATCATGGTGCTGAGCTTCACCATGACGATCGACCAGCCGGACGACCTGCTGCGCCGGGCCGGGATCCGGTCCAGCAAGGCTTACGAGCCGCTGGTGCTGACCACGAAGGACCCGGCGCTGCTGGTCGGGAAGCTGACCCAGTTCCCGCCGCGCGGCGACCTCTACCAGCTGCAGAACCCGGTGGATCTGGTGCTCCCGGACGATCCGGACACGACGATCGCGACCATCCAGAAGTTCCCGGTGAAGGTCGGCGGGCTCTGAGTCTCGGGTGAAAGCGGCCCGGTTCAGCCCTGTGAGGCTGAGCCGGGCCGTTCCACGAGCCCCAGCACGGTCGAGCAGCGCAGGACGGCGTCGGCGTCGCCGGTGAAGGTGAGCTTGCCGGTGGCGAGTGCCGCGAACGGCCCGATCGCCCCGGCGCCGATACGGACGAACGTGGTGGCGTCGGTGCGGATGCTCATCGACGGCGAAGCGGCAGGCCCGCGCGCCGTGGTCAGCGCGCCGCGGTCGACGGCGAGGTGGAAGATCTCGTCGTCGACGTGGAATTCGTAGGTCTCCGTGAGCTCGGGCAGCCGGCTCGCGTCGGCCATCGCCTGCACGGCCAGCAGCGCCCAGTGCGGCCGCGTGACCATGTCGGCCGCGGGTTCGCCGAGCAGCGCGATGCCCCATTTGGACAGCGCCAGCACCGGTTCGCGCAACCGCTCGCCGAGCGGCCCGAGCCGGTAGGCCCCGGTGTCCTCGCGCTCGACGATTTCCGCCGCGCACAGCTTTTTCAGCCGTTCGGCGAGCAGGTTGGTGCCCACGCCGGGGAGATCGGCGAGCAGTTCGGTGTAGCGGCGCGGGCCGAGCAGCAGTTCCCGCACGATCAGCAGCGTCCAGCGCTCGCCGACGGTGTCGAGCGCGGCGGCGAGCCCGCAGTACTGGCGGTAGTGGCGCTCCCGGCGCGCGGTGGTGGTCACCGCCCCAGGGTACTACCGGATTTTCAAGTACGGCGTGAGGGCTTCCCGGAGCTGCTCCGGCACCGGGACCGGTTCCAGCCCGGCGGGGCCGCGGGTCATGCAGGCGATGGCCTGGTGCCCGCGCGCGACGAGCTGGGGCATCGCGACCTCGGCACGGAAGTAGTCGAACGCCATCGCGACCCGGTTGCCGTCGAGTTCGGTCAGGGTCATGCGCAGTTCGACGACGTCGTTCGCGGTCAGCTCGCCGAAGTAATCGCAGCCGCAGGTCGTGGTGACCATCGCGAAGCCGTCGGACAGCGCGGAGAGGACACCGGGGGCGTTCTCGGCGAGGAAACGTTCCCGGCAATGGCCCTGCCAGCGCACGTAGTGTGCGAAGTAGACATTGCCGACGAGGTTGGTCTCCTCCAGCGTGATCGGGTGGCGATAGCGGTAGACCGGCGTCATGACGCGGTTCCCTCGGTCAGGACGGCGATCGCGACCGGACGTTGACAGCCGTCGACGGGGAACACGGCCGACGCCACGAGTGCGCCACCGGCACGCAGTACGAGCCAGCCGCCGTCGTAGGCACCGGAAAACCGCGCCGCCGCGGGGGAAATGTCCCGCTGCGCGAGGCAGCGGGCGATGGTCCCGGCACGTGCGGCGACGGTCTCGGCGGCCTCGGCACACGGGCCCGCGAGGAGCCGGACGAGCCCGGGATCCGGGGCAGTGGCGCGCGGATCCACCGATTCCCAGGCACAGGCGGTCGGGCAGTCGCCCGTGGTGTCCACGGTGAACGGTTCCCCGACGGACACGCGCAAGGAACCGTCCAGGCCGAGCGCGACCGCGGATCGGGTGATCAGCACCGCGAGCAGGGCGGCGGGCCACGGCCGGTCGTGCGGGAGCGGACCGGAGTCCGCCAGGCGCAGCCCGGTCCACGCGACGGCTATCCCGCCTTCGGCGTCCTCGGCGAGGACGTCCCAGGTGTAGCGGCCGTCTGCCGCGTGCCGCTCGGTGCCCCGCAGCGTCCACGAGCCGTGGGCGTACGGGTTCAGCTCGACGCGATCGCAGCCCACGGGCAGCAGCCTCCGTGCCGGGACGCAGGCCTGCAGGACGTGGATCGTGGCGTCGTGGGCGGCCGGGTCGCCGAGCACGGTGGTGAACCAGGGGGCGCCGTCGCGCGGGGCTATCGTGGCCCGGCAGGACCACGGATCCGGGACGGCGGCACCGCCGACCCGCCGGAACTGTCCACTGTGGAACAAAAGCCGGTCGTACAGCGCGGCGGGCTCGATCCGGCCGTGGTCGGGGGCCGGACCCGGCGGCCGGGCAGAAGTGCTGGGGGACAAGGGGAATTCGGCGCGGAAGTGGTCGACGTCGAAGCCGGATTCCGCGCTGCGCAGCACGGCGGTGATGACCTCGCCCTCGCGCAGCGCGCAGACGCGGACGACGCGCTCGCCCTCGCCGGGCACGATGATCGGCCGGTCGAACCGGACGTTCTCCGCGACGGTCAGCGAGCGGCCCGCGACCGCGGAAGCGGCCTGCGCCATGGCTTCCAGGCCGACGACCGCGGGCAGCAGCGCGAGCCCGTCGACGCGGTGACCGGCCAGCCAGGAGTCAGCGTGAAGGGACAACGGCGTGTCGGCGACGATCTCGACCTCCGGGTGGCAGACCCGGATCCGGTGCAGGAACCGGCCGCCGGACGCGGGTGCTGTGCTGTCCGGGCCGAGCCTGCCGTGCACCGCGACGCTCGGCGGCGTCGCGGTGGCGAGCAGACGCAGGAACAGGGAAGTCCCTTCCGCGACCGGGATCGGGGTGGTGCCGGCGCGAGCCAGCGTCCGCGCCGCGCCCATCCGGTCGGCCATCCCCGTGCCCGACCAGGCGGTCCAGTCGATGTCGAGTACGCGACAGCCGGGCAGCCGCGCTGCCCAGCGCCGTGCCTCGTCGCGGAGGAGGCCGTTCGCGAGCGCGTAATGGCTTTCGCCCGCCATTCCGTGGGTGCCGATCACCGAGCCGAAGGTGACGAGCAACCGCAGCGGTTCGTGCGGCAGCGCGCCGAGCAACGCGCGGAGGCCGGTGACCTTGGGTTCGAGATGCCCGCGAATGTCGTCTTCGCCGAGTTCGGCGAACCGGGCGGGTTCGTTGACACCACTCGCGTGCAGCAACGCCGTCACCGGCCCGGTTTCGGCCGTGAGCTTGCCGACGGCCAGTGCGACCGCCGCCGCGTCCGCGACATCGGCGGCCTGGTAGGCGACGCGGATCCCCTCGGCGCGCAAGGCGTCCACATGGGACCGAAGCGCTGGATCCGATTCGGGACGGCTGCGGCCGACGAGGGCGAGGGTGAGGCCGGTCGCCGTCGCCAGCGCGCGGGCACACGCGTACCCGATTCCCTTGCCACCCCCGCTCACCAGCAGGACGTCCCGTTCGTCAAAGGGAAGCCCGCCGGACTCGGCGGGAAGGGGCAGGAACCGCTCGGCGGGCTCGGCGAGCGCGCCGTCGTCATCGGCGACGAGTGCGCGGAACCGGCCCGGTTCGGCGTGGAACGCGGAGAAGTCCGTTGTCCCCCAGGGAACTTGGACCAGTGTGATGCCGAGGCCGGGATGTTCGTGGCACAGCGAGCGGAAGAACCCGCCGAGCGCGAGGTCGTGGGCCACCACGACGAGCGCCTTGCGGTCGATGGCCGTCCGGCCCGCGGCGAGCACCTTCTCGACGTCCTCGCTGTCGGGGAGATACACGATTTCGGTGGGGCGCCACGGTTCCGGCCGTGCGGGGATCAGGGTTTCGGTGAAACAGGCTTGCCAGGGCCGGACCCCGGGCACCGGTGTGTCCGCGGTGGGTTCGTCCGTCTCCGGCAGCCGCTCGATCTCGGCGATCACCTCGGCGACCGAGGAGTCGGTGAAGGCCATCGACACCGAGGGCAGCCTTCGCCCGAGCGCCGAGGCGGCCTCGACCAGGAACTGGGTGGCACGCAGCGAACTCAGGTTGAGATCGCTGAGCAGCCGGGCGCCGGGCTGGATGAGCGCGACGTCGAGTTCCGTGGCTTCGGCGAGCAGACCCGTGACGGTCGTCGCGGTGTTGCGGGCCTCTTCCAAGGCCGCCCTCGGCGCGGGCAGCACGGGCGCCGCCACCGAGCACGGGTTCGTCAGGAACACGCGTTCGCGGGCGAGGTCGAGGGGCCGCGCGGCCCGTCCGGCGAACAGCGGTGTGAGTTCCTTGGCCGCCCCGGCGGCGAACAAGGCGGCCGCGGTTTCGGCGGCGGCGCGGTCGCCGGCCGCGCCGACGTCCATGCTGACCGCCGGTACGGCCGAATCCTGGGTCACCAGGCCCGTCAGGGCGCGGCCGGTGCCCGCCTCACAGAACAGGTCGGTGCCCGCCGCCACCGCCCGCACCGCGTCGCGGAACCGGACCGGCGCGCACAGCTGGGTGACCAGCAGTTCCGTCAGATCGTCCCCGGCCGTGAGCGGTCGTCCGTACACAGTGGACACCACGGTGCGGTCCGCCGGGGACACCGTGACATTCCGCAGAGCCGCACGCAGGGGTTCGGCGCACGCGGCCATGGCGGTGCTGTGGAACCCATGGGAGACCGGGAGCCGCTGCGTCCGGAAGCCTTGCCGCTCCGCCGCTTCGGCCACCGTCCTCAGCTCCGGGACCGGGCCCGCCACCACCTGCGCTCGCACGGCGTTGTCCGCGGCTATCACCACTTCGGTGCCCGCGCAGAGCGCCCGGGTCTCGGTGGCGTCGGCCGCCACGGCGAGCATTCCGGTATCGGGTGTGCCGTGTCCGGCCATGATCCGGCCGCGTTCGGCCACCAGCCGCTCTGCGTCCTCTGTGGACAGACGGCCTGCCCAGGCGAGTGCCGCGATCTCGCCGAGGCTGTGCCCGACCGCGGCGACCGGCGCCACCCCCAGCGCGTCGAGCCACGTCACCGCGGACAGACACGCCCGGTAGACCGCCGGCTGGGCCAGTGCGGTGTCGGCCGGTTCCGAGCCGCTCGCACCCTGGCCGGGGAACAGGAGGGTGACCCGGCCCGCCACGTCGTTGCCCAGCCACAGCCCCGGCGACGCGGACAACTGTCCACACGGGAGTGACGGAAGTTCCGCCGCCGCGCGGGAAGCGAGCGCGGCGAGTTCCTCGGGTGTGCGCACCACCAGCGCGGCGCGCACGGGGCCCGCCGCGGTGTGGCGGCCGTGGCCGCAGGCGAGGTCGTGGACCTCCGCGTACGACAGCCGCGGGGCGGCGTCGGCTATCTCCGCAAGCAGCGCGGCGACCTGGCCAACGTCGTGGCCGCCGACGGCGACGACGTCCACGTCAGGCGTCGGCTGGGAGATCACCGGACGCGGGACAGCGCGCCGGTTGACGGGCGGCGTGCTCAGCAGGACGTGGGTGTTGATACCGCCGAATCCCATGGCGCTGACCCCGGCCGAGCGCGTTTCGCCGGGCCACGGTTCCGCCGTGGAAAGAGCCCGCAGGGTTTCGCCGAGCGCGGGATGCGGGCGTTCGCAGCCGGTCGCCGGGGGCAGCAGGCCCGAGGCGACGCTCAGCGCGGCCTTGACGATCCCGGCCACTCCGGCGGCGGCCTTGGTGTGCCCGATGTTGGCCTTGACCGAACCGAGCGCGGCGGCGGCCGTGGCGCCGGACCGGACGCGGTTCAGCGCGGTCAGCTCGACGACGTCGCCCACCGCGGTCCCGGTCCCGTGTCCTTCGTAGAGCCCGACCTCCGCGTGGTCGATCCCGGCCATGGCGCTCGCCCGCCGTAGCGCGAGCAGTTGCCCGTCCACCTCGGGACGGGTGATGCCGCCGCGCCCGTCCGACGAGACACCCCAGCCGCGGATCTCGGCGTACACCGGCATCCCGGCGGCGTGCGCGTCGGCGGCCCGGGTGAGCGCGAGCATGCCGCAGCCCTCACCCGGCCAGAACCCGGCCGAACGCTCGTCGTAGATCCGCATCTCGTCGGCGGCGAGCGCGCCCGTCTTGGCGAAACCCACCAGCTCGAACGGATCGAGCGACAGATCCACGCCCCCGGCGAGCGCGAAGTCGGCGGCGCCGGTGGCCAGCGCGCGGCAGGCGGTGATCACGGCGAGCATCGACGAGGCGCACGCGCCGTCCACAGTGTACCCACCGCCGTGGAACCCGAAGTGGTTGCAGATCCGGCCCGCGATGGTGTTGGCCAGGCTCCCCGCCAGCGTCTCGTCCCCGACCTCGGGAAATGCCGCGAGGTACCGGCGCTCGATCGCCTTCAGCGCTACATCGTCCACTTCAGACAGTGAGGCGCGCAGGACATCGCGTACGTAGGGCCAGCGCAGCCGCAGCGCGTGCGCCCGCGTGACATCGCCGGTCAGGCTGTTGCCGACGACGACCGTCGTCCGTTCGGTGTCCAGCCCGGCGCCGCCGGGGCGGCCCGCGTCGGCCAGCGCGCGGGCGGCCGTTTCCAGCGCCAGCCACTGCGCCGGGTCCGTGGCGCGGAAGACGTGGCCGGGGATCCGGAACTCGTCGCGGTCGAACCGCCAGCCTTCCAGCACCGCCGCCCGGGTGCTGTAGGTCCGGTCCGGGGCGGCCGCGTCGGCGCTGAAGTAGTCGGCGAGGTCGAGCCGTCCGGGCGGCAGCCTGCGGAAAGCACGCCGTCGCTGGACCACGACCTCCCAGAGCCGGGCGGGATCGTCGGCGTCCGGATAGCGGCAGGCCATCCCGACGATCGCGATCGGTTCGCCCCGTTCCCGGCGGCTCACGCGATCGCCTCGCTTCGCGAGACAGTGTTTGATCCTTTTTGGCGCGTGATATCCATGATTCGCTCGCAAGCTTCGCTCATGCCAATTCCCGCGCCTGCACCGGCGGTTCCGCGGCGGCCCGCTGCGACGGCACCAGAACATTCCACTGTGGACTCCGGCGATCCGCCAGCACCAGCACCACCGCGCGCAGCACACAGGTGATCACCAGTGCGAAGAACAGCCCGAACACGACGTGGAACTGCACCAGCACGCCGTACACCGCGGCGGTGGCGAGTCCGAAGAGGACCTGGCCGCGGCGGCCGGACGGGGTGGTGCCGGGATCGGTGATCATGTAGTTGGTGAACAGGATGAACGCGGTTCCGGTGACCGGCAGGATCGCGCTCACCAGCGAGATGTCGGTGATCAGCGCCCGCAGCACGGCCTGGGCGAGAAATCCGCCTGCCCAGCCGAGGATCAGCGGGATCTTGCCGGTCAGCTGCGCGTTGAGCATCGTCCCGGCGATCAGCAGCAGGGCGGGCACGACAGCGCCCCAAGCGCCGGTGACCCATTCGGTGAACTCGTACGGCGGCGCGATGCCCACCCACGGGAAGAGCAGCAGCACGACCACGATCCCCGCGTTGCTCGGGTTCAGCACGTGCCTCGGCTTCCCGGCGATCCGGACGCGGAAGACGTACTTGGTGGCCACGCCCGCCACGGCGGCGAGCACGGTCGGCATGAACCGGTCGTTGGCGAACAGCAGCATCGCGCAGGCGACGCCGGTGATGTAGGCCGGGAGCAGGAAATCCACCACCGCGCCCGGTTTCCCGGTGTAGCGCGGGCGGCGTTTCTCGACCGCGGCCTCGATCGACTCCAGCGTGATCTCGGTGGCGAGCGCGGCGAGCACGGCGACGACCGGCGTGAGATAGGCCTGTTCGAAGCCGAGCACGGTGTGCCCGAGCACGGTCAGCGCCGTGATCGACATCCCGAACCGGCGCAGCGCCGCGGACCGGCGCTCGGCGGGTGACTTGCTCACCGTTCCTCCTCGATCGTCCCGTCGGAGCCCAGGCGCAGCTGATGCCAGCCGGGCGGCAGCGACGTCGAACCCGTGTGATGACGTCCGCAGGCGTCGCGCCACGCCAGCCGTACCGGCACGCTCGCCGATGGCTGGGCCCCCAGGCCGAAATGCAGGTCGGGCGCGTTGACGCCGTTGTGCCCGTTGGCCGGGTACACCTCCTGCAGCCGGGTTCCGCCGCCCGGCGCGGGCACTTCCGCTTCGGCGCCGATCGCGGGGGTCGTCGGCCCGGCCGCGCTCGCCTGGCAGGCCGTGTCCCCGGCGGGCCGGACCAGCCGCAGGCCCAGGAAAGCCCCGGCCGGTGCGGTGTTCCGGTACAAAGTGGACGGTGCCCATTGGTTGGCGACGACGAAGTCGAGACGGCCGTCGCCGTCCACGTCGCCGACGGCGAACGCCCGGCTGACCGCGTCGGTGCCGACGCCGACCCGGTCGGCCACGTCCACGAACCGGCCGTCCTTCCCGCGCGCGAAGAACGTGTTGTGGTCGTGGCCGGAAAGGTCGGTTCCCTCGGTGAATCGCGGCCACAGCGTGGGATGGCTCAGGACGAGATCGTTCGACATCGCGGTTTCCTGCAACTGCGCCCACCGGTTCACCTGCCCGGCGACGAACCCGGTCGCGTGCATGACCTCGTCGGCCCCGGTGTTGTCGAAGTCGGCGGCCTTGACGTCCCACGACCAGCCCGAGCGCGAGAGCCCGAGTTCCTCGCTGCGGTCGTCGTAGGGCGCCTCGCCGGTGCGCAGCCGCTCGGCGACCGTGGCGCGGTCGGCGGTGGCGAGGAAGGCGAAGTTGCTTTCCTGCAAGGCATAGGGCTCGGTGATGTTGCTGACCAGGATGTCCGGGACGCCGCGCGAGCCGAGATCGGCGAAGGCGACGCCCATGCCCTTGAACGAGTCGTTGCCGACCACCTTCGACTTCGGCGTCGCCGCGTGCCGCGTCCCGTTCGCCGTCCGGAAAGCGAAGCGTCCCGGCGTGGATTCGTTGACCAGCAAGTGATCGGGCCCGAAGTCGTTGGCGACGTAGAGATCGGGCAGACCCCGGCCGCCGAGATCCTGCGCGCCGAGCGCGAGGGTCCACCCGGTCCGTGCCTCCGCCGGGAAGGCGTCGGGCACCTCGGCGAACCGGCCGGCGCCCGCGGAGCGGAACAGCCGCAGCGTGCCCGCGTTCGTCGCGTGGGACAGCGAATCGTTCATCTGCAGCTCGGGCTGCCGCGCGGCCGGGTCGAGAACCCTTGCGCCGTCGGGGAAGTAGTTGCCGAACACGAGATCGGTGTGCCCGTCGCCGTCGAAGTCGCCGACCGTGGCGGCGTTGGTGTTCCAGACCTGCCAAGGACTGGTCAGCTCGCGGGCGCGGAACGCCGGCGCCGACGGCGGGACGCCGGGGACGCGCTGGAACACCACCGGCGAGCGTCCCCAGTAGTAGACGACCACGTCCTGCCAGCCGTCCTCGTCCAGATCCACCGGCAGGCACCCCATCGGCGCCGCGAAGGACGGCATCTCGAGGCCGGACGGCGTCAGCGTGAACGGCTGGAAACGCTGCCCGGTCGTGGGCGCGGGTCCGACGGTGACCGTGTCGGTGCGCGGATCCACCAGGCAGACGTCGTGGGAGACCTTGCCGCCGTCCGCGGCGAAGAGCGCGGTGGCCGCGCCCACCGACGAGATCCACGACCGGATCCGCTCGTAGGCCGGGGCGACCGTCCGCACCCGCCGCCCGCCGGGGGCGTCGTCCGCGCTGACCGGATGCGCGGTGAACGAGAAGCGTTGGGCCAGCGTGGATTCCTCGGCCGCGGACGGCTGCGGCACGACGGTGAACGCGAACACCGCGGCGCAGCCGAGCAGGGCAACCACGCGGGTGAGGTGGCGGCGGGCGAAGGGTCTCATCGGCTGTTCCTTTCCCACAGGTGCCGGATTTCCGCCCGCCAGCGCTGATACTGCGCGAACGTGTGCGGCCGGGGCCCCAGCGTCGTCAGTGCCCGGTCGGTCCAGTCCGCGGCGGTAGCGGTGTCGGTGCGGGCCAGCACGTCGGCCGCTTTGTCGGTGTGCGCGGGTACGATCCCGCTGACCCGCCGCGCCGCGCAGGCGAACGCGCAGCCCTGCGCGAGATGCGCGCGGAACGGCCCGGACAGATCGGCGAGACGGGCCAGTTCGCCCGCGTCGGCGCCGCCCGCGTACGTGGCGGCGAGGCCGATCCCGCTCCACAGGTCCGCCCGCCGCCGCTCGGGGAATTCGGCGATGCGCAGCGCCACCCCGTCGGGATCGGCGCATTCGCAGAACCACAGCGCGCGGCCGAGGCCCTGGTCGCGGACGCGCCGGACATCACGGGGGAGCCCGCGCTCCACCCGCTGCCGCCCGATCACCCGGTCGGCGTGGAAAAACCCTTGGTGGAAACCGAATCCGTCCCAGGCGAGCCAGCGCAGCAGCGGATCGGCGCCCGACGGCCCGCGTACCGGGCGGAGCCGCAGCCGCGCGTACGCCCAGCCCACGCCGACGTGCACCAGATGCGGATAGTCCGCGGCCGGTCCGCTCAGCAGGGCCGCGACCCGGCGACGGCGGCGGGGGAGGAGCAGGTCGAGCAGCGCGCAGCCCATGCCCGCCCCCTCGAACGCGAAGCCGCGGAGTTCGGGCTCCAGCCTGGTGATCTTCTCCGCCAGCGCGTCTCCCGCCGTCTCCAGCGAAGCGTTCAGCCCGGTCAGGAACGCCCGCCCGGCCGATTCGAGCACGCCGCGGGCCGGGCCGGGGCGCAACCGGAAGCGTCGTGGCCCGAAGTCGACCTGCCCCATGTCCTGACGCAGCAGCCGCGCCGCCACGCCCGCGCTCACCGGGCGTCCCCGCGCGCCACCAGCACGCGTTCCATCAGGGCGGTCACCAGGAAGGGTTCGGCCTCGCGCTGGAAGTCGACGTCGGGATGGAACTCACGCACCGTGCCCTCCAGCACCAGCAGCGAAAGGATCGGGAACACGAACTGCGGATCGGCGTAGAACCCGTGCCGCCGCTGGATGCCGAAGAGCCGGGTGGCGAACGACACCAGGTCGAACTCGGCCGCGCGGCGGCCGGTGTGTGCCGTGACCAGCGCCGCGAGGTCGGCGCGGAACGCGTCGTGATCGGCGGCCGGCGTGTCCTCCGCCGTGGACAGCACGATGTCGGCGCAGGCCTCGCCGTCGCCCTGGCTCATGCAGTAGAAGAACGCCGCGAACTTCTCCCGCGCCGAATCCGTCAGCCGCACCGTGAACCCGGCGTCGAGGATCACGATCGTGCCGTCGGGGCGGAAGCAGAGATTGCCCGGATGCAGATCGCAGTGCACCACGCCATCGAGGAACAGCATCCGGTACACCGCGCGCAACGCGGTCACCACCGCACGCCGCCGCTCCGCTTCGCCCAGTTCGTCCGGGCGGGGCCGGACGAGACCGCCGACGAAGTCCATCACCACCATGTCCCCGCTGGACAGCCGCCCGTCCACGGCGGGCACGGTGACCCCGGCGACTTCGGCCATCGCGGCGCGGAAGCCGTCGAGCAGTTCCGCCTCCCGCCGGAAATCCAGCTGGCCGCGAATGCTTTCGGTGAGCTGGCCCGCGATCGCCACCACCGGGACACCCCGCAGCCACGGCAGCCGCGCCAGCGCCGCCGCACCCCGTTCGAAGAGTGCGAGGTCGGCCGTCAACGACTGTTCGATACCCGGCCTGCGGACCTTGACCGCGACCTCGCGGCCGCCGGGCAGGACGCACCGGTACACACACGCGATGCTGCCCGCGCCGACCAGCTTCGTCCCGGTGGCACCGAATCGCGACCGCAGCACCGGCGCCGCGGTGCGCGGCGGGACCGGGCGGACCCGGTCGTAGAGGCGGGTGAGTGCCCGGCACACCTTCGGCGGCAGCACATCCGCACGCGTGCCGAGCAACTGGGCCGCCTTCACGAACGCCGGGCCGAGCGCCACCACGGTGTCCGCCAGCCAGCTCTCCCGCGCGGGATTCCGGCGCCGCACAAGGGAAAGGGCCGACAGGGCGGCCAGGAGAATCAATCGTCCACAAAGGACATACAGGATGCGCGTCATCCGCAGTGCCACCACGCCACCGCCGGCCGCCTGGCTCGTCATCGGTACGGAATGCTCCTTCCGATCGGTTGCCGGGTCACCGCCGATCGACGCTACAACCGCCCTTCCGCGCTGTCGCCCCGCTGCCGCAACACCATCCTTTCCGGCGACATGGGGAGACGGCATCCGATCGCATGAGCGGCCCCGCGGGCACGCACCGGCTGTACTCCACGCTGCGACGGGCACCCACCCGCATGGCCCTGGTAATTGCACATCGAGGGAGGCGGGTGGCCGGTTTCGGCCGCCGTGATCACGTAGCGGTATCGGGTTTCCCATTCCGGGGTCCGCCTCCTGAATGGGTGAGGGAACGCCGATGGTGGTAAGGGGAAATACCTGTGGGTGCCTCGAACCGTCCGGGGGCTCCTGGCCGTCAGCCGGCGCTATCGCTCGTGACGTCTCCCCGGCGCCGGGACGGGCCTGCCCGCCAGCGCCAAGGTGATCAGCGCGTCGTGCACGACGGCCGCGGGGAACAGCTCGCCACGTCCGTTCCCGAGCGGCGCGGCCCATTCGACCGGACCGTCCGCCAGCACGGTCGGCGGCAACGGGAGTTCCGCCGGGCGCCCGATGAGCGAAACCGCCGAAGGGAGCAGGCGCCATGAGACGCCGGCGTCCGGGCGCACCAGGAGAACCTTGGCCGGGTGCCTGCCGGGAAGGCGCACCGCGGGCCCGTGGTACTGCCGCAGCGCGAGCAGCGCCAGCAGCTCGGTACCCACCGGCGAAGGAACCGCGACGCCGATGACTTCCGTGCCCATGGCGATGACGACGGCGTCCGCGGTCGCCCGCACCGGCCAGCCCGCGGCCGACCGGTAGGACGCCGCCGCCGCGCGCAGCCGGAGCTCGTCGGCGGGTGCTCGCCGGTGGTCTGGGATGCGGTAACGGGATTCCGCCGCGCCGATGCCGAACATTTTCCCCGCTTCCGGTGGATTACGCCCGCCGGGAATTCCTGATGCCGTCCCGGGGTGCCGTCGCCAGGATGGCGGCGTGCACCCCGGCTGAAGAAGCCTGGTGCCGGGCTTTCCCGGAAAACTATTCCCTTACGGGCAGGCGTCATGCCCGAATGCGCAGTCGCCACGGTGCGGGTCAGAGATTTTCGTGGTGGCTACCGGAATGCGGAAAACAATCTCGGCGCGTCCGGGAGGAAGATCTGTGAAGGCCCCCTTGAGGGAGTCCAAGTCCCTCAAGGGGGCCTTCACGGGCCGGCAGTCCGCTTCCTGCCGGCCGCCCCCAGAAAATGCGCCCGCGCGCCCCGGGCGAGTCCTCCGGCTTGGGTGAACACCCCTCGCGCCGCACCCGAACCGCCGACTGGATGTGGTGGCAGTGCTGCGGGAAGCCCTGCCACCACATCCCACCCCCTTCGCCGGGCCGGCATCGGGAACCACGAGCCCGACCCGAGGACCAGTGTGTGCGTGCGAGGACGGTCGTGGGGGAGATCGCCTGTCGCCCCGCGCGGCCGGCGACCGGGGACCGTGGGTGGCGGGCGGGATACCGGGGGGAAAAATGGCGGGATGCACCCAAAAACCCGCCCATTAGCGCCGGTGTCTTTTAAAAAA
>NZ_JBHYIQ010000031.1:0-16964 GCF_042739895.1 Amycolatopsis sp. NPDC059021 | reverse complement strand
TTGTTTAAACGACCCGGGGGGGGGGGGGGGGCGGGTGGGGGGGGCTCCCGCGGGCCCCCCGGCGGGCCCGGCCCCGGGCCACGGAGGGTGCAGGGCGGAATCCGGGGTCGAAACTGGGCGGTATGCACCAAGATCCGCGCCATTTCGCGCAGAACGGGCTCACCGGCGGGGCACTCGTCGGCAGGGACCCCACCCACCCCACACGTATCGCGATGGGCGGGCGGCGCCTGCCCGCCGCCGATATCGATGCGTGCCGATCGCGCCGCGGGGCTGTGCCGGGACGGCCGCGCCCCATAGCCTCGGGTACGGGGTCGCCGCCGGAAGCGCGGAGGACCCTCTGCTCGTGCGGTTTCGCGGGACGCGGATGGGGAGGGCGGGGATGGCCGAAGAACCGGGCACCGTGGGAACGGAACTCCGGCGGTTGCGGACGGCCGCGGGGCTTTCGCTGGCGGAACTCGCCCGGCGGGTCCACTACAACAAGGGCTATCTCGGCAGGATCGAGACCGGGGAGAAACCGGCCGGGATGGAAGTGGCCCGCCGCTGCGACGCGGCACTGGCGGCCGACGGGAAACTGGCCGCGCTGGTCGCCAAGGCCCGGCCGCCCGAACCGGCCGTGGTGCCCGAGGCCGCTCCCGACGGCGGGGTGTGGGTGATGAGCATGGGGCCGGACGGTTCGAGCAACCTGGTGCCGATGAGCCGCCGGGACGCCCTCGCGATGGGCGCGGCGTCGGTGCTGGCGCTGAGTGTCGGCGCGCCGGGGAACGCGGCGGCCGCCGGGCAGGAGACGACGATCGCGGCGTTCCGCGCCTTGTTCGAGCAGACCCGGCGGCTGGGGCAGACCAGCAGCCCGAGCGTGGTCCTGCCGATCGTGGTCGCGCAGACGCACGCCCTGCGCGGCCTGGCCGGCTCGGCGGCGGCATCGTCGCGCGCGGAGCTGCTGCGGCTGGCGGCGCGGTACGCCGAGTACGCCGGGTGGATGACGCAGGAGGCGGGGGACGAGCGGGGTGCGTTGTGGTGGACCGAAACCGCGGTGGAAATGGCCTCGGCCGCCGGTGACGCCGAACTCTCGACCTACGCGCTGATCCGGCGCGCGTTGATCACGTTGTACCGCGAGGACGCCGCCGGCACCATCGACCTGGCCCAGCAGGCACTGGCCGGTTCGCGGACCCCGCCGCGGATCCGCGGCCTCGCCGCGCTGCGCGAGGCCCAGGGCCACGCACTGGCCTGCGACTACGACCGATGCCGGCACGCGCTGGATCGCGCCGCGGGCCTGCTGGACACCTCCGACGGCCAGGAGATCGGGCCGGCGTCGGTCAGCGGTACCGGGATGGTCGCGGTGGTCACCGGCTGGTGCATGCACGATCTGGGCCGTCCGGCGGAGGCCGGGGAGATCCTCGACCGTCAGCTGGCGCTCGTCTCGCCCGAGGCCCGGCGGGTGCACGCCCGGTTCGGCGCCCGCCGGGCGCTGGCCTACGCCAGCGGCGGGGAGGTCGACCATGCCTGCGCGCTGGCGGAGCAGGCGATCGAGAGCGCGCTGCTGGTGGATTCGGCCACGGTCCGGACGGATCTGCGGCGGCTCGCCAGGACGCTGACCCGCTGGCACACCCATCCGCCCGTCCGCGAGCTGTACCCCCGGCTCACCGCGGCGTTGCGCACACCGGCGGTGTAGCGGAAGAGCCAGGGGGAGACATGGGTGGCATCTTCGTCAACTACCGCACCGACGACGGCGATTTCGCGGCCACGCTCATCGCCGGGGCGCTCACGACGCGGTTCGGCGCCGAGCACGTGTTCCTCGCCAGCCGGACGATCCGTCCCGGCCAGGACTTCGCCGAGCGGATACTGGACTGGCTGAGCCGGTGCGACGTCGTCCTGGTGGTGATCGGGCCGCGCTGGCTCACCTGCACCACCCGGCACGGCGGGCGCCGGATCGACGATCCCGGGGACTGGGTCCGCCGCGAACTCGCCGAGGCGCTGCGCCGCGGGGTGCGGGTGATCCCGGTCTTCCTCGACCACACCAAGGTCCTCACCGAAACCGACCTGCCCGCCGACGTCGCGGCGCTGGCGCGCTGCCAGTACCTGCGCCTGCACCACCGCAACGACGTCCAGGATCTCGCCAAGCTGGTCGGCGAGCTGACGGATCTGGTGCCGGGACTCGTCCTCCGGCGGGCCTTCGCCACCCCTCGCGCCCCGACCGCGAACCTGGTGCCCAGCGCGTGGCTGCGCGCCGAATACCGGCTGGTGCCCTTCACCGGCCGCGACGCCGAACTCGCCGACCTGCTCAGCTGGGTGAACGAACCCGCGCCGGTTTCCGCCTCTCTGATCAGCGGGCCACCGGGGCAGGGCAAGACACGCCTCGCCCAGCAGCTGTGTGAGCGGCTCACCGGTCAGGGCTGGACCGCCGGGATCGTCCACGAGAACGCCACCGCCGCCGATCTCGCCACCCTCGCCACCGTCAACAACCAGGTGCTCGTGGTCATCGACGAGGCCGAGAGCCACTTCGACCAGACCCGTGCCCTCGCCACGGCGTTGGTGGAGCGCTCCACCAACGCTCCCCAGGCGCGGCTGCTGTTGCTCAGCCGTCAGAGCGGCGAACGGCTCCAGCGCCTTCACACGCCCGGGAACGACCGCGTCGCCAGCCTTTTCCACACGCTGGACAATCACAGCCTGGCCCCGCTCGCCCGCACCGAAGCCGAACGCGAGGCCGAGTTCCGCCGCGCCCTCGACGCTTTCGCCGGCTACCTCGAACTTCCCGTTCCCGGCCTCGCTCCGCCGGAGGATCTGGCCCAGCCGCGCTATGGCAGCGCACGGGTCCTGCACGCCGTCGCCCTCAGCGCCTTGCTGGAGCACCATCGCGACGCCGGTCAGGACCGGGCATCCGTGCCCGCCGCGGATCCCGGCCTGCACCGCGCGGCGCATCCGGAATGTCCCTACCGCGGCCTCGAACCCTTCCAGGAACAGGACGCGCCGTACTTCTGCGGCCGGGATCCGCAGATCCGGCAGCTCCACCAGCTCCTCGGCCGGCATCGCCTCGTCATGGTCATCGGGGCCTCCGGCAGCGGGAAATCCTCCCTCGTCCGGGCGGGTGTCCTGCCCGCGCTGCGCCAGGAAAACACGACACTGGCGGTGTTCCGGCCCGTCCCCGGCGTCGAGCCACTCGAGCTGCTGGCCTACGCGGTGCGGCCGGTCGTCGGGGTGGACCGCACCACCGCGCTCACCGCCCAGGACATCCCGTTGCTGGCGGACACCATCGCCGACACGGTCGGCAGCCTCGTCCTGTTCGCCGACCAGTTCGAGGAGCTCGTCGCCACCGATCCCCTGGCGGCCAAGGAGTTGCTCGACCTGCTGGCGCGGCTGGTGCAGGCCGCGCCGTCCCGTCCGGCGCAGCCGCCCGCCATCCGCGCGATCGTCACCGGCCGCTCGGCGGACCTCGACGAGATCCTGACCAGCGAGCTGGCCCCGGTGCTGCACACCGTCGCCGTCCCCAGGATGGGAGCGGCGGAACTGCGGGCCGCGATCGCCGGTCCTGTCGACCGTCCGCTCGTCTCCTTCGAGCCAGGACTGGTCGAACGCATCATCGCCGACGCACTGGACGCCCCGGGGCAGCTGCCGCTCGTCGAATTCGCGCTCACCCGGCTCTGGGAGTCCCAGCACGGCGCCACCTTGGCCCACCAGGCCTACGACGAACTCGGCGGTGTCGCCGGAGCGCTGGCCGCCTACGCCGAAGAAGTGCACAGCGAACGGCTCACCGACGGCGAACGGGCACTGGCCCGCCGGGTGCTGGTGCAGCTGGCCCGGCCCGGGGAGGACGGGACCTTCACCCTTTCCCCGGCCCAGCTGGAGCACCTCGACGCCGAATCCCGGGACCTGGCCAGGAAACTGGCCGCGCACCGGCTCGTCGTGATCCGGCAGGACCCCGGTCACCCCGCGGTCATCGCCCTCGCCCACGAAGCCCTTGTCCAGCAATGGCGGCAGCTGCGCGAATGGCTGGCCGCCGCCCGCGAATTCCGCGTCTGGCAGGAACAACTCAGGCTCTCCCTCACCCAATGGCGGCAGTCCGGGGAAGACCCGCACACCTTGCTCCGTGGCACGACACTGACGACCGCGGAGACCTGGCTGAGCACCGATCCCACCGGTCTCACCGACGACGAACGGGCCTACATCGCCGCGAGCCGTACCCATCAGCGCAGGGGAACCCGCCGCTGGCGCATGATCACCGCACTGATCACGGTGCTCGCGCTGGCCGCCACCGCCTCCGCGATCTTCGCGCTGGACAAGAACCGGCAACTCGCCGACCAGCTCCGCCGCGCCTCCGCCGTCTCCCTCGGCCAGGAAGCGGGGCGGCGCAACGAAAGCGAGCCGCTCACCGCCCTGCAGCTCGCCCAGGCCGCGTGGAAGGCGGACCCGACCAGGCCCGAGGCCTACGCCGCACTCCTGCAGCAGTACCTCAAATACGCCGACGTCGAACAGATCCGGACCGGACTGTGGTCCGGGGTGGTCGCGCAGGTCGCGGCCACCCCCGACGGCCATACGACCGCGGTGGCCGAAGAGGACGGGAGGATCACGGTCTGGACCGCGTTGTCCGGTCCCGCCCCGGAACGCTGGTTCGTGACCACCATCCCGACTCTGGCCGGGCTCCGGCTCAGTACCGACGGCCGATGGCTGGCCGCATTGGACGACCACGGCGGAATCACCCTGTGGGACACCGCCAGGCACAGCGGGCCGCTGCCGCTGCGCGCACCGGAAACCGCCGGGCCCGCGACCGTGCTCAGCGCCCGGTTCTCCCCGGACGGAAGATTCCTCGTCGACACCGTCCGCACCGGCGGCGGGGCGGACGGAACTCGCCAAGGCGTCGTGGAGGTGTGGGATGTCCTGCAACGCAGTCAGGTACCGAATCAGGTGACCGGCCCGGGAGGTGAGACCGCCGTACTCGGTGTCGAGCCGGATGGTAAGCGAGCGTGGTTTCGTGAAGACCGGCCGGACCGGACACGGCCCGTCGTCCTGCGCGATCTGACCACCGGCGGGGAACTCCGCGTGATCTCCTCCGGTTTCGTGACGCCGGGCGGTGCCGTCGCCGAATGCCGGAAAGGGCAGCCGTACAGTCAGTTGACGGTCCAGGACGCGGCTAGCGGCGCGGTGCGTTTCACCCGATCTCTGCTCGACTGTCCCGCAGGCGATGCCGAAGTCACAGACTTGAGCGGCGAGTACGCGGTGCTGAGAACGGGCTCGCCGGACGACGCGTTCCAGCAAGTCAAACTGATGAATCTGAACAACGGCAACACTTACTCGATCCGCGTTCCTCCGCCGAGCCGCACCAAGCGACGCGCCTTGCCACAGAACGACTCCTCACCGATCATGGCGCTCAGCGACGGCTCCGCCGCGCCTGCGGTCTTCATGTTCTACGGGGACGTGCTGCTCAGGTTCCGCGTCCCCGATCTGGTCGGGGAAACCGAACAATCCGGATCGGCGCGGGATGTGGGTGCCGCTGTCCTGAGCCCGGACGGTGAGTCGCTGCTGACGGTGTCCCGCGCGGGGGAGCCGGGTGCGCGGGCAGGGGCGAAGCTGCGGCTGTTCGCGGTGCGTGGCCACGGCCAGGTCGCCGGGGAAGCGCGGGAATCCGCGGGTGGCCTGCCCTTGGCGGGCGCGCCCGGTCTGGCGTTCAGCGGGGACGGCAAGATGATCTTCGCTCCGCTGGAACGAGGACTGCTCGCGGTGATCTCCACCGCCGATCTCGCCGTCCTCCGGACGATCCCGCTGGCGAGGCCCGGCTCCGGTGAAGGAGAGATCGCGTTCGACGAGACCATGTCGATAGTGTCGTTGGGCCCCGATGAAGTCGCCGTGATACGCGGCCACGAGTTCAACGTATGGAAGGCGAGCACCGGAGAGCGATACCCACTCCCGGCGTCCTTGTCCCCACGTGGAATGGTGAACTACGTCCCCTTCGGCTATCGCTTCAAGATGATCACCGGTCCCGTGAACGCCGGTCGGCTGCTGGTCGTCACTCCGGACGCTGTCCAGTCGTGGAAGCGGAGATCGGTGCCGCAGCCCGGGAATGGTGATCCGCGAGAACGGCCGGAGGCCTCCTTCGCCCCTCGGTGGGGTTTTCCGACGCCCGATGTCGTGGCCGACTCCATCATGCGGCGAGTCGCCGTTCACTACGCCGATATCGGACGGCTGCACGTCTGGAACCCCGAACAGAATACCGTTTCGAAAGCCGTTCCGACCCCGGGTGACCTGTCTCTGGTGGGGTTCGCGCAGGAGGACAAGGTGATCTTCGGTACGGGGAACGGTGCCATCGAGATCCGGAACGTCGACAATGGAGATCGCGTCGCCGTGCCGCGCTTCCCTGGCTCCCCCGGTAAATGGATGGTGCACGAGAACCGGCTGGTGGCGGTTGCCGCGGACGGCTTCTTCTCGGTGGACATGAGTCCTCGGCGGTGGGCCGACCAGTTGTGCCGGTTGAACGACCGGCCCTACTCCGCGGCTGAACGCGAACTCCTGCCCGCCGGAACCGACCTCGCGGCCCCCTGTTCCGTGATCGACGGCGGGAAGGCGCTGGGGAAGTGATGGATCGCGCTAGTCGCATTTCACGCCGCGGCACCCCATCGGGTCGTCGCGGGACACGTTCCCTTCGCTGTGCTCGACGGTGTCGTCCTCCGCGTTGATGCCATACCGCGCGTTGCCCTGGGTGTGGTTGTAGGACACAGTGATATGAGCTGTGCCGCCCTTCCATATTTCGAGACCGTCCCGCCCCGGGAAGCTGGAGGTTGGATTGAATCCGTTTGATGTGAAGACGTTATGGGAAATGTTGACGACGCCTCGGCTGAAACTTTCGTCCGCGTTCGCTACTACGCCACTGCCTCCGGTTCTCGTGAAGGAATTTTCTGTCAGTTGGACCAGGTCGCCGTAGCGAATGTGTATGGCATTGCCGGGCGATTCGGTAAATGTGTTTCCGGATATGCGTACCGAACCTTCGATCACCATTACCAAACTTCGAAGAAAGCTGTTATTTATTATGGTTGAATTCGTTGCTGCAATGAGGCCGATGTGCTGGGTATTTGTATTGTCCTTTGCGGTTGCTGTCAGGCAGCCGAGGCCGTATTGCTCGATCTTTACTTCGTTTGCGTATTCAATTGTTACCGACGAATCCGCTGAATCGGTGATTTGGGACGAACATTCGATGTATCGAGTATGAATGGTGCCACCGTGGATTGTGCACAAGCTCTTTTTTCCGCAGTTCGCGGGTTTCCAGCTGCCATAGCCCGTAAGGTTCGAGTCTTCAATGGTGACAGTTGATTCGTCTTCGAAGTCGAATGGACCGTAGGTATTCACCGTGGTGTTGCGGATCAGCAGGTCGTGCGCCTGGCTGCTGCTCAAGCCGTTGAACTCGTCGTACTGTGATTCCTGTGGTGAAGTCACCGCCATGTTGAGGATGGACGCCCGGTCCACATTGGTTGCCTCGATGCCGGTCGAGAATCTGGTGACCGTGCCGTTCTTGACGGTGATGTTCGCCAGCTTCCGGGATGCTTTGACGAGGATCCCCTTGGTGGCTTTCCTTGGATTTTCCGAGGTGATCGTGTAACCGCCGAGGTCGAGGGTGAGATCACTGGCGGCGATGGTGAGCGCGACATCGTCCGCGCAGTTCAAGTCGTGTTTCAGGATGGTGTCGGTCGTGATGACGTCCCCGCACCGCGCCTCGTGCATGCGTGGGGCGACCTGGACGGTCCGGGACTTCTGGTCGGAACCAGCGGGAGAGGTGACTTTGAGCGTCACGGTGTAAGTCCCGGTGGTGGGGAAGGTGTACTGGAACTGAGGAGCGTCGGAGGTCGTTTCGATTCCCCGGTCGCCGGTGATGGTCCACGCCCAGGCATGGGGACGTCCGCCCGTCAGATCGGCGCTGAAGGACACCCGCTCGTCCACATGCGGTTTCTCCGGGGCCATCAGGATTTGCGCGACGCGCGGTGGGGCGTCGGGCGAGTCGATGGTGATCCGCGCCGCGGCATGAACCTGCCGCCCGGTGGAGAGGGTGGCGGTGACGCCGACGGAGTAGGTTCCCGGGCGGTTCCACCGATGATGCACGGTGATGCCCCGGGCACCACCGGTCTCATCACCGAAGCCCCACTGCGCGTCGGCGATGCTCGCGGCGCCGTGGGGGACGACGGTGAACCGGAAGTCTTCCCCGACGAGCCCGTGATCGCGCGGGCCGACCTCGATCGCCACCGTGGTGTCGCTGAGCGGGCCGGGCGGTTTCTCCGTACCGCCCGGCCCGACCACGGGGGGCACGTTGTCCGGCGGGCCGGTGGGAACGGGATTGGGTGGGCCGACCGGCGGAGACTGCCCCGGGGTGTTTCCCACGTCGGCGTTCTGCGCGGTGTTCCGGCCGGGATTCGGCGGTGCGTACTTGCTGATGGGACGTACTCGTCCGTCGAGTTCGAGGACGCCGGCGTGCTCGGTGCCGGGGTCGTTGTAGAAGACCTTCCCGTCACGGGTCAGCAGGTCGAAGCGCAACGGGTGGTCGAACAAGCGCCGTTCGATGGTCCGCTGGTCAGTGAGGTCGACGATCCAGGCACGCCCGGTCGCGTAGTCGGGTACGACGGCGTGCTCATCGGTCTCGACGGCGGCACCGAGGTCCGGGCTCGCCGCGCCGAGCGGGATCGGGGGCGCGCAGGACCCGGTACCGAACGCGCATACCAGCAGCTGTCCGGGCGCCGAGATCAGCAACCTGGGGGTGTGCGGGGAGCCGGCGACGGCGAGGGTGTCACCGGACGGTGTGTCGACGGGGATCGTCTGGAGGACCGCGCCGGTTTCCGGATCGAGGAGTTCGGCGGTGTGCCGCGCGGGATCGAGCACGGCGGGGCGGTCGCCGGTCAGGACGAGACGGCTGCCGTCGGGCGTGGCGGCGCGGGGCCGCGTGTGGCGGGTGCCGTCGGCGAACCAGATCAAATCACCGGTGCGGTGGTCGAGTAACCAGAGGCGGCCTTGCCGATCCACGGCCGGCTCGTCGGGTGCGACCCGGGCGGCCAGCGGCCGCGGGGGATCGCGCGGTGCCAGGGTCCGGGAATCGATGGTGGTGAGCAGCTCGCGATCCGCGTCGAGGGTGTAGACCGCGCGAGGGCCCGGCATCAGGGTCAGCTGCCGGCCGGCGGTGGCGACGGGGGGTTTCGGCGGGCTGGGCTCGAGGGTCGCGCCGTCGACCCGGACGACGGTGCCGTGCGAACGGTCGAGCGCGTACCCCGTCGCGTCTTCCTGGGCGGCTTGGAGGGAACTGCCGGGAGCGGCGACGGGGACGCCGGCGGCCGCTTCCGCGGACGCGCCGTCGAGCAGGGTGAGCTGCCCGACCTGGTCGGAGGCGACCCAGACGGTGCCGCCGCGCAGGCGCAGCTGGGGCGCGGGGCTGGGGCGATCCGAGCCGACGATGACGAATCCGGCCAGGAGCGTGGTGACCCCGAGGGCTCCGGCGACGAGCCGCAGCCGGGCGGAGGTGAAGCGGTGCAGGAGACGGTGTGCCATACGATCACCCCTGAGGCGGAGATTTCCGGGCTCCGCGCCGCTGAGGCCACAGCGGTCGCGGGTCGAGTCGTGCGAGCAGCCGGCGCACCGGCCGGCGCGTGTACAGCTCCTCGCGTAGCCGGGCTTCCAGAACCCAGGCCTGCCGGACGGCTTCGTCGCCGGGGACGTCGCGAGCGAACACCGCGGCGGTCGCCAGCGGCGCGAGTGCCGTGACGGCGCCGGTGGCCGGGCCGAGCACGCTGGTGGCGTGGCGGGCGGCCTCGCCGGCGGTCATCGACCTCGTCATCGTGACGCCGCGTTCGCGCAGCCGGTCCACGGCTTCGTGCCAGGCGCCCAGAATCCGGGCCGGATTCCCCTCGGCGTGGCGACGCCGGTGCCGTCGTCCGGCCTTCGCCCCCACGATCAGCGTCGCCGTCAGCGCGCCGCAGGCCAGCGCCAGAACGGCGGCGAGTACCGGGCCACGCGGCGCGGACGACGGCCGGGCGTCTCCCGGTGTCCGCGGGGCGGGCAGCGGTCCCGTGTGCGGTGGGGCCACGATGGGCGGGTTGGGCCGCGGCGGGCGGGGGCCCGCCGGTGCCGCTTGGTCACCGTCGTGCGGTGCGGGCGGGGTGGTCTTGGCGGGATCGGTGGGATCGAAGGGAATCCAGCCGTAGCCGTCGAAACGCACCTCCGCCCACGCGTCCGCGTCGCGGGTGGTGACCGCCTGCGTCTCGTGCGCCCGGCCGGGCAGCCGGTAGCCGACCGCCACCCTGGCGGGGAATCCCAGCGCCCGCGCGAGGACGGCGAAGGCCGAGGCGTGCTGCTCGGCGTAGCCCGCGGCATCGGATTGTCCGCCACCGGTCACGATTCTGCTGATCGCGCCGTAGGAATGGCCGGGCGGGGCATCGAGGCGATAGGGCAGGTCACGCAGGTATCGCTCGATCGCCGCCAGTTTGCCGTAGGGGGCCGGCTCGGTCGCGGTGAGCTGGAGGGCGAGGGCCGACAGTTCCCCGGGGAGGCCGGGCAGCGCCGTGCCGGGGGAAATCGCGGGCGACGCCTGGGGGAGGGCGTGGTCCCGATCGCCGATCGCGCTCGTGAGGTCGTAGCCGAGCCCGCGCGGGAATTCCCGGTTGGTGACCAGAACCCCCGAGGCGGTGCCGATGCTGAAGTCCCCGGCGTCGACGGTCGGCCCGGCGAGCTGTGAAGGTCTGCCGAGCGCCGGAAGGAACGGCCCGCGCAGCTCGTCCACGGTGATGTGGGCCGACACCCGGCGCGTGCGCGTTTCCCCTGGCGCACCGGGAAGGTGGTGCCCCGCGGTCAGGAACCGGTCCGAGCACGTCCAGAGCACGCCGTCGAAGTCGTCCAGTGCGGCGACCCGGACCCGGTCGATCCCGGCACCGCCGTCGTCGACCCGGATCGTGAACAACCGCCGGGGCGGTTCCTCCCGCAGCTGGCTTTTCAGCGTGGCGAGCGGACTGAGCGTCTCGGCCGGTTGATGCGGCGGCGGCCAGAAAACCCGGGGATCGAAGCGATGCTCGCCCGTGGCCAGCGGCAGAAGCAGCCCGCCGACGCCGAGCAGCGCGATCACCAGGACCACCGGCACGCCGGTCCGCAGCCGGCTCAGATCCGCCGCACGATCCGTGACGGCGCCGGGAGAGCGTGCGCGGAGCACCATCAGGAGCAGCGACGCGGCCAGGAACATCGCGGTGGGAACGAACTGGAGGCCCGGTTGCCTGCCGACGAACAGCAATCCGGCGACGAACGCGAGGAGCGTGGGGGCGATCGGCAGGAGCACCGGGCGGGTGCGCAGGGCGAGGGTCACCGCGGTGGCGGCGGCGAACCAGGTGAGCAGGACCGGGGTCGCCAGGAGGTCACCGCGCACGTCGGCGGGCAGCGCCACCGTCAGCATCCTGGACCAGCTCCCGAGCACGTCCCGTGTCAGTTCCCCGGCGGTGTTCCGGCCGGGCAGACCGTGTCCGAGCACGCTGTACCAGGCCAGCAGCAGGAAACCGCCCGCCGTCACCAGCAGCGTGCGGCCTGCCCGCCACCCGCGGAACCCGGCCACCGCCGCGGTCAGCGCGCCGCCCGCCGCGGCGGCGCACAACGGCGGCAAATACTGGCCTGTAGCGAAAAACCGGCCGTACAGCAGACCGCTTGCCCCCGCCGCCACCCCGCACAGGGCGACCTCGGCGAGACGGAACCCGATGGGGGAGATGCGCGGCGTCACGGTTCTGCCCGGCGATTCCAGGCGGCCGCGAACTCGGCGCTGGTGGCCGCGGTGATCGTGAACACCCCGGGCGGAACGGCGGCGCCGTCCTCCGGTGACGGCCCGATGCACGCGAGACTGACCGCGCTGAAGCGAGGCGCCAGGACGGTGAGCACGTCCAGCCTCTCCGGGGAAGGCTGTCCGGTGACGACGGTGAGGACGGTTCCTTCGCCCGCCGGGATCAGCTCGTCCAGGAGCGGGGCCAGTCCCGGCAGACCCGGATCGCCGCTCGAGCAGCGCGCGTCGGCCAGCAGATCCAGGGCGGCCGTCGGATCGGTGTCCCAGCGCGCGAGTGGCCGATCCGGTGCGGTGCGCGGATTCGCGGTCATGAGCAGGGCCAGCGGGTAACCCGCCCGGCCCGCCGCGGCGCACAGGGAGGCCGCCACCCGCACGGCGTCCTCGAACGACGTGCCGGGGTAGGACGTGGCACCGGTGTCGAGGACGACCAGGCAATGCGGGTCGTCGGGCACCACGGTGTGCCGGACCAGCAGCGTTCCGGTCCGTGCGGTGGATTTCCAGTGGATCCGCCGCCAGTCGTCCCCGGCGCGATAGTCCCGCAGGCTGTGGAAGGCCACCCCGCCCTGGGGAGCGTTCAGGGCGGTCGGGCCCTCGGCGTCGGGAGAACCGCCCGCCGGGACCGGCGCGAGCTCGTGGATCAGCGGATGCACGTACAGCACGGACTCTTCGCCGCGGACGCGCCGGGTGCGCATCAGCCGCAACGGATCCGACCGGCCGAGCACCAGGCCGGGGAGCGTGTGCCTGCCGCGGCGTTCGGTCGGCAGGGCATACGTCGTCCCGAAAGCCCGGCCGGCGCCGAGACCGGGCAGTGGAACGACGATCCGGCGTTCCGCGACGACCTCGATCGCCTCGGCCGGAAGGCTCCGGTGGCGGCCGGTGTTCGTCACCGTCACCGTTGCCGCCGCGGGGTTTCCCTGGACGACCCGGCTGGGAGCGACCTCTCGTGACACCGCGAGCCGCGGCCGGGTCAGCGTCCACAGCGTCGCCAGCACCAGTGCCGCGACACCCGCCGAGCCGAGCATCACCAGTTCGGGGTAATCGGCCAGCGTGCCCGTGATCAGCAATGCCCCGGCGGACACCGAAACCGCGACACCGGTCGCCGTGATCACGGCGGGCTCACCGCCGTCCCATACCGGGAACCGGGACCGCGGCCAGCACTTCGCCGACGATGCTTTCCGGCCGGTGACGGCCGATCCTGGCCTCCGCGGTCAGCAGCAGGCGGTGGCCGAGCACCGGCACCGCCACCGCTTTCACGTCGTCCGCGGTGACGAATTCCCTGCCCGCCGAGACGGCGTAGGCCTGGGCGGCGACCGCGAGCGCGATGCTGCCGCGCGGGCTCACACCGAGCCTGACGTCCGAGTGGGTGCGGGTCGCCCTGGTGATCATGGCGACGTAGTTCTGCAATTCCGCCGACAGATGGGTCTTCCGCACCGCGGTGATCATCAGCCGCAGCTCGTCCAGTTCCAGTACCGGCCGCAGTTCTTCGGGCCGTCGCCGGGCCACCCCGTCGCCGATGATGGTCACCTCGTCGGTGGTGTCCGCCGGATAGCCGATGGCGATCCGCATCAGGAAGCGGTCGAGCTGCGCCTCCGGCAACGCGTAGGTTCCTTGATGCTCCACCGGATTCTGGGTCGCGATGCACAGAAACGGATCCGGCACCGCCCGCGCCTCGCCGTCCACCGTGACCTGTCCTTCGGCCATCACCTCCAGCAGGGCCGACTGGGTCTTCGGCGCGGCGCGGTTGATCTCGTCGCCCAGCAGGACATGGGCGAACACCGGTCCCGGCCGGAACTCGAAGCGTCCGCTGCCCTGGTCGTAGACCTGGACGCCGGTGACGTCGGAGGGCAGCAGGTCCGGGGTGAACTGGATCCGTTTCACCGTCGCCCCGCCGATGGACCGGGCGATCGCCTTGGCCAGCGACGTCTTCGCCACGCCCGGCACGTCTTCGATCAGGAGATGTCCCTGAGCCAGCAGGCACACCAGCGCGAGCCGGACGACCTCCGGCTTTCCCCGGACGAAACGCTCGACATTTTCGGCCAGTTCCTGAAACCGGCCGCCCAGCCGGCTCGTGTCGGACACCGGCATCCCCTCCCCAATCCCCAGCGTCCGAGGACGAATATCGGCGAACGAGCGTCGAACGTTACTCGATGATCATTACGCCGCGGTGACGAATTCCCGTCCGATGTCTCGTGCGAACGGGCGGATCACCGACCGGGGATCGCTGATCACCGCATTTGTGGTCTACCATCCCGCGGAACGGGTCAGTGTCTGTCAATCACTATGGGGAGGAAAAGTGCCGGGGACACGACTCACGCGGATCATTCTGCCCACGGTGGCCGCGTCCATGGCGGTGTCGGTGGCAATGAGCGCGTGTACCGCACGCGATCAAGGGGGTTCCGGCGGCAGCGCCACTCCGTCGGCGACCGCGCCCCAGCAGGCGCCCGACGCGGCCGATCCGAAGGGGGACGGCAAAGCCCGGTGCTCGGGGGCGACGCTGGCCTACGCCGGGACGATCAACGGCACCAGCGCGGCGCTCGGCCAGAACATCCTCTTCGGCGTCGAACTGGCGGTGAAGCAGCACAACGAGGCCAATCCCGGGTGCCAGGTCGCTTTCAAGCAGTTCGACACCGAGGGCAAGCCGGACAAGGCACCCGGTGTCGTCGCCCAGGTCATCAGCGAAACCCCGATCCTCGGGGTGATCGGCCTTCCGTTCTCCGGCGAGTCGAAGGCGACCGGTGATCTGTTCGAGCAGGCCGGGCTGGTGCACGTCACGCCGTCGGCGACGAACCCGGCGCTGGCCGACCACGGCTGGAAGACGTTCTTCCGCGGTATGGGCAACGACCTCGTGCAGGGCAAGGCCGCGGCCAAGTTCCTCACCGAGAAGCTCAAGGCGGGCAAGATCTGCGTGATCGAGGACGACTCCGAGTACGGCACGGGGCTCGGTTCGCAGGTGAAGCAGGCGCTGGGCGGCAAGGCCGCCTGCACCGACAAGGTGAAGGGCGGTCAGACCGACTTCTCCGCCGTGGTCAACAAGATGTCCAGCGAGAAGCCGGACGCGGTCTTCTACGCCGGGTACTACCCGGAGGCCGCTCCGCTCGCGCAGCAGCTCGACGACAAGGGTGTCGCCACGAAATTCGTCGGCACCGACGGGGTGAAGGATCAGGAATTCGTGAAGAACGCGGGCAACGCCGCGGGCAAAACGTATTTCACCTGCCCCTGCGTTCCGGAGGACAACTTCAAGGACTTCACCGCCGCCTACAAAAAGGTCGAAGGTCATGATCCCGGGACCTATTCGCCCGAGGGATACGACGTCGCGACGATCATGCTGAAAGGTATCGACAAAGGCGTCAAGGATCGTGCGGGCCTGCTCGATTTCGTCAGGAACTACGACGGCCAGGGCCTGACGAAGAAGTTCACATGGAACGACAAGGGCGAGCTTTCCGACGTGCCGGTCTGGAGCTACAAGGTCGAGAACGGCAGGATCGTCAACAACGGCCAGATCTGAGCGCGGTTTCCTTGCGGGCGAAGGGTTTTCGCGCGCTGCTACCGTGCCGGAGACGACTCCGGAACCCTTGCCGAGGAGGAAATGCCGATGACGATGACGGGCGATCAGGCTGTCGGCGGATACACCGGACCCACTCCCGAGGAGGTCGGCGCGACGTATGACGAGTTCGGTGATCTCTACGCGCTGACCGTCGGCGATGTGGGCGTGCACGTCGGCATGTGGTCCCGGCCCGGCGAGCGCGAGCCCGCGGCCACACTCGGCGACCTCGCGAACAGGGCCCAGGAACGGCAGACCGCCTACCACGTCGAAACCCTGGACCTGCGGGCGGGCGAACACCTGCTGGACATCGGATGCGGCACCGGGCTGCCGGCGGTCCGGATGGCCCAGCACCGCGGCGGCCGGGTCACCGGGATCACCGTCAGCGCCGCCCATCTCGCCAAGGCCGCCGAGACGGCCCGGACCTGCGGCGTCTCCGAGCGCGTCACCTTCCGCCACGGCAACGTGATGGACCTCGATTTCGAGGACGAGTCGTTCGACGCCGCCATGGCGGTCGACGTGTACGCGCACCTGTCCGATCGTCAGCGCGCCTTTCGGGAGACCGCGCGGGTGCTGCGGCCCGGTGGCCACTTCCTGCTGAACGACTTCACCCTCCGCGGGACGCCCCCGCGGGAGCAACTGGACGCGTATCTGCGGGCCTGGTGCTGCGCGCCGCCGGTCACGCTGGTGCGGACGCTGGAGATGGCGGCCGACGCGGGCCTCGAACTGATCAAGGCCGAGAGCATGACCCCCAGCTGTGCCTTCAGCGGTGAACTGATGGCGCTGCTCTACGCCGACAAGCACGACGCGATCGCCGACCGGTTCGGCCCCGAACTCACCGCGCGGATGGACGGCCTGGTGCCGCTGATGCGCTCGTTGTTCCGCGACCACTTCGGCTACTACCTGTACCTGCTGCGGAAACCCGGGCGGCGGTGAGCGCGGACCCGGCGTCACCTGTCAAGATGGTGACATGCCCTTCGAGTTCCTGTCCGGTGCCGTGGCGCTGGACTTCGTCGCCACGGTCGGGGAACGGACGACGAAGCGCACCGAAACGCTGACCGGCGTGGCGGACCTCGCCGCCTGGCTGAAGCAGGCCCGCCTCCTCGACACCCCGGTGGAGGTGACCGAGGCGGATTTGGCCGAGGCGAAGGAACTGCGCGAGGCGCTCTACGAGTATCTCGTCGCGCTCACCGCGGGTGCGCGGTTGCCCGCGGCGGCGGTGAAGGTGATCAACGCCCGCGCCGCGCATCCGACGCCGGTCGTCCGGCTGGCCGGCGGCGGCACCCCGGTGCGCGAGGGGACGGCGCGGGCAGCGCTGTCGTCCCTCGCGCGCAGCGGAATCCGGCTCGCCGGTGCCGAGACCGTGTCCGCGATCCGCTGGTGCGCCGACGATACGTGCACCCGGCCGTTCCTGGACCGCTCCCGGGGACGCCGGCGGCGCTGGTGCGGCATGAGCGGCTGCGGCGACCGGGCGAAGGCGGCCGCCTACCGGCGCCGGCGCCGGGCCTCTGCCGACCGCTGACCACCGTGTCCTTTGTGGAGGGACGGTCCGTGGGGGCCTCCTCGAGAGACTCTGGGTCCCTCAAGGAGGCCCCCCCCGACCAGCGTCGACGTCAGGGGAGGAGCAGGAGCTTGGCGGGGGTGCGGGGGCCC